>JAKLKF010000012.1 GCA_023150805.1 Myxococcota bacterium
CTCGGCGCGAGGATCGCCGGGTCCGCGGGGCAGCCCGCCTCCAGCGCCGCGGCGCCGTCGACCAGGACCTGCTCGGGCCGGCCCGCGAGCACCCCGAGCCCGGCCACCCGCGCGCAGGCCAGGGGATCCGGCCGCTGCCCCCGGAGCGCGAGCAGGTACCAGGTCCGCGCCGGGTCCAGCTCGCCCGCGCGCTCCCGCTCCTCCCCCATCCGCGAGTGCAGCCAGGTGGAGGGCCACCCCGCCGCGGCCTCCTCCTCCAGGCGCGGCAGGTCCCGCCAGCGCAGCACCTGGCGGGCGCTGGTGGACACGCCTAGGACCACCACCAGCGCGGCCAGGGCCCGCGCCAGCCCGGGGGGCGCGCTCCGAAGCGCGGCCGCCAGCGCCAGGGCGAGCGCCGGAAGGGCCCCGCCGAGCGCCACGTCCATGACCAGGCCGGTCTCCGCTGCGGCGCCCGTCGCGACCAGCAGCCCCAGCGCGGCGGTGCCCAGGGCCGCCGCGGTCGCGGCCCGGCCGCCGCCCAGGGCGAGGCCGAGCAGCACGACCAGCCCGCCCACGGCCGCCCACGGCGGCGGTGCCGGCAGGGCCTCCAGGCGCAGGCCCGGGGCGAGCGCGACGGGCCAGGCGATCCGCGCCAGCAGCCACGGCAGGGCCGGCGCGCCCACGGCGAGCGCCCGGGGATCGGCGACGGGCACGCCCGCCGCCCAGGCGCCGACCAGGGCCCCCGCGGGCGCCAGGAGGGCCACCGCCAGGGACGGCCAGGTGGGCAGCTTCCCGTCGCGGGCCAGGTGCAGCGCGACCAGCAGCGGCGCGGCCAGCAGGGCGACGGGCGAGCAGAGGCCCGCCAGGGCGAGCAGCGCGGCGCCGGCGGCGAGGAGGGGCGCCGGGGACCCACGCCGCTCCAGGCAGAGCAGCCCCGCCAGGCAGAGGGCCAGCGAGAGCGGGCCCCCGCGGGCGCTGACCCAGCCGACGGCCTCGACCTGGAGGGGGTGCAGCAGGAAGAGCGCGCCGCCGGCCAGGGCGGGTGCGAGCGGCACCGCGCGCCGGAGCAGCGCCACGAGCAGGGCCCCGCCCGCCAGGTGGGCCGCGAGGCCCGTGGCCTGGGCCAGCGCCGGCGATCCCCCCAGCAGGTGATCGCCAACCATGGACAGCGGGACCAGGGGACCCCGGGGCCAGTGCGGCCCGGAGGCGGCGCCGAAGAGCGTCGGCACCGCCTGGGACCAGCCGGCGCCGGAGGCGGCGAGGCGCCGGGGCAGGTCGTCCCAGTGGGACGGGGCCCCGACCAGGGGCGCCAGCACCAGGCCCGCCGCTCCGACCAGCGCGGGTGCGAGGGCGCGGGTCCAGGGGGGCTCGGGGGGATCGCTGCCTGCCATGGCGCGCATCATATGCATCGGCGCGAGGGTCCCCACCCACGCGCCCCTTGGCAGCCCTCCGCCCCGGAGGTACGCGCACCTCCTCTCCTGGAGCCGTCGTGACCGCCTTCCTCCCCATGACCGCCGAGGAGGCCGGCCACCAGCAGCTCGACGTCGTGCTGGTCACCGGCGACGCCTACGTCGACCACCCCTCCTGGGGCGTGGCCACCATCGGCCGCTGGCTGCAGGCCCACGGCTACTCGGTCGGCCTCATCGCCCAGCCGGACTGGACCCGGGTCGAGGCCTTCCAGGTGCTCGGCCGCCCGCGCCTGTTCTTCGGCGTGACGGCGGGCAACATGGACACCCAGGTCAACCGCTTCACCGCCGCGCGCCACCTGCGGACCACCGACGCCTACAGCCCCGGTGGCCAGGCCGGCCTGCGCCCCGACCGGGCGACCATCCCCTACACCAGCCGCTGCAAGCAGGCCTACAAGGGCGTGCCCGTCGTCATCGGCGGCATCGAGGCCAGCCTGCGGCGCCTGGCGCACTACGACTTCTGGCAGGACAAGATCCGCGGCTCCATCCTGCTGGAGGCCAAGGCCGACCTGCTGGTCTTCGGCATGGGCGAGCGGCAGGTGGTCGAGATCGCCCGCCGCCTGGAGGCCGGGCAGGACATCCGCACCATGCGGGACATCCCCGGCACCGCCTGGGCGGCCGGCGCCCAGGACCCGCTGCCTCCCGACGCCGAGCTGCTGCCCACGCTGGAGGAGTGCCGCGCCGACCCGCTGGCCTTCAACCGGCTGACCCTGCTCATGTACCGGGAGAGCAACCCCCACTGCGGACAGGTGCTGGTCCAGCGCCACGGCGACCGGGCGGTGGTGCAGAACCCGCCGGCCGAGCCCCTGTCCACGGCGGAGCTCGATCGCCTGCACGAGCTGCCCTTCGCCTTCGGCGCCCACCCCTGCTACCGCCAGGAGATCCCCGCCCTGCGCAGCATCCAGGGCTCGGTGATGGTCAACCGCGGCTGCTCGGGGGGCTGCTCCTTCTGCGCGTTGACCATCCACCAGGGCAAGGACGTCGTCAGCCGCAGCAAGGAGAGCGTGCTGCGCGAGGTGGAGGCGATGGCGCGCCGGCCGGGCTTCGACGGCATCGTCACCGACCTGGGCGGGCCCACCGCCAACATGTTCCACATGCGCTGCACCTCGGAGGAGGCCAACGCCGTCTGCCGCCGGGTGAGCTGCCTGCACCCGGTGCGCTGCAAGCACTACGGCACCGACCACGGCCCGTACCTGGACCTGCTGCGCACCGTGCGCGCCATGCCCGGGATCCGCCGGGTCTACGTCAACAGCGGCATCCGCTACGACCTGGCCGCGCTCGACCCCGAGTTCGTCGAGGAGCTGGCCCTGCACCACACCCAGGGCCAGCTCAGCGTGGCCCCCGAGCACGCCAGCCCCGCCTCGCTCCAGCTCATGCGCAAGCCCCGCATCGAGTACTTCACCGAGTTCATGGAGCGCTTCCGCAAGGCCTGCCAGGACGCCGGGCAGGAGCGCTACCTGGTGCCCTACTTCCAGTGCGCCCACCCCGGCACCGGCCCCGAGCAGTGCGTCGAGCTGGCCCTCTACATGAAGGCGCAGGACCTGCGTCCGCGCCAGGTCCAGATGTTCATCCCCACGCCGGCCACGCTGGCGACCGCGATGTACGTCTCCGGGGTCGACCCCTACACCAAGGAGCCGGTGCCCGTCGCCCGGGGCTGGAAGGAGCGCAGCCGCCAGCGCGCCCTGCTCTTCTACTGGAAGAAGGAGGAGGCCCCCCACGTGCGCGAGGCCCTGCTCGCCTGGGGCCGCGGGGACCTGATCGGGCGCGGCCCGCAGCACCTGGTCCCCCCCGGACCCGCCTGGGGCGCCTGGGAGAAGCGCGCCACCGGCCCCGCCGTCCGCTTCGACACCCACAGCGGTGAGGGGCAGATGGGCATGAAGGTCGAGCGCGCCACCCGCCAGGAGCAGGACGAGGAGCGCTGGGAGTCGGTGTCAGGCAATACGTTATAATACCTGTTCCACCGTCCCGGCGCCGCGCGACAGCGCGTCGCTCGCACTTCGGCCGTACCTCTGCCAGGATGCGCCTCCTGGAGCACCCATGAGCCCCCCTGTCGATCCGCAGATCCTCACCACGGTCCAGGCCCACGCCGACGAGCACCGCCAGATCCGGAAGCTGCTCGAGGTCCTCCGCGCGGTCGACGACGGCGACGCCCTGGCGACCCTGCTGGACGTGCTCGACGCCGTGATGCACGAGCACTTCGCCCACGAGGAGCAGGAGCAGGGCGTCTTCGCGGCGATCCGCGCCAGCGGCCCGGCGGGAGCCGCGCGCATCGACGGCTTCGTCGCCGAGCACAAGGTCTTCCTGGCCGGCCTGGAGGAGGTGCGGGCCCGGCTGGCGGTGGAGGCCGGCGAGGCGCTGGACCTGGCTCGCGCGATGGGCGACCAGCTCGCCGCGCACGAGGCGGCCGAGAACGCGGCGGTGCAGGCGGCGCTCCGCCCGCAGGACTGAATACCGGACAGATTCTGTCCGCATTCAGGCTTGCATCTCCACCCCGCCAGCGTATGCTGAACCCATGTTCAGGTACCTGGTCGCCCACCTCCCCGCCTTCCGCCTGGAGCGCTGTGGCTGGCTGCACAGCCAGCCGGCCGCCCTGGTGGCCGAGGAGAAGAGCGCCCTGCGCGTGCAGTGCGCGACCCCGGCGGCCCTCTCCGGCGGGGTGCGCCGCGGCATGACGGCGGCCGAGGCGCGGGCCGTGCTGCCCGCCCTGCAGGTGGAGACGCTGCAGCCCGAGGACGAGGCGCGGGATCTCGACGACCTGGCCCAGCAGCTCCTGCGCGTCTCCCCCAGCGTGCGCGCCCTGCCGCCGGACGCGCTGGTCGCCGAGATCTCGCGGGTGGGCGCCCCGGGCGCCTCCTCCGCCCCTCGCGCCGGCGCCGAGCGCGCCTTGCTGGAGCGGGTGCGGCTGCGGCTCGCGCAGCTCGGCCACCGGGTCACCGTCGTGGTGGCCGACGACCCGGCGACGGCCTGGGCCTGCGCCGCCTGGGGCCGCCAGAGCCGGGTCGTGCCCGCGGGCCAGGGAGCCGAGGCGCTGGCACCGCTGCCGCTGGAGGCGCTGGACCTCCCCCCGCGGGAGCAGGCGCTGCTGCGGGGGCTCGGGCTGCGCACGGTGGGCGCCTTCGCCGCGCTGCCGCCCGCCAGCGTCGTCGGGCGCCTGGGCCCGGTGGCGATCGCCGCCCACGCCCTGGCCCGCGGGGACGCGCCGCGGCCGGCCATCCCGCCCTGGCAGCAGGACCAGCCCCTGGTCCTGACCCAGCCCCTGATGCACCCGGTCGTGGAGCAGGAGGCGCTGCTCTTCGTGCTCAACGGCCTGCTGCGCGACGCCGCCGCCCACCTGGTCGCGGCCGACCGGGCGGCGGTGCGGCTGCTGCTGCGGCTGGGCCTGGACCCGCAGGAGGACGGGGCGGACGACGGCGCCTCCGCCCGCCACGGCGGGCCCACGCCCCACGCCCCGGGCGGGGTGCAGGAGCTGCCGCTGCGCCTGGGCGCGCCGACCCGCGACCCGCGGCGGATGCTGGAGCTGCTGCGGGCCCGGCTGGAGCGGCTCCGGCTGGCCGGGCCGGTGATCTCCGTCAGCCTGGAGCTGCCCGACCCGGTCGAGTTCACCGGCCGGCAGCGCGACCTGCTCGACCGCCAGCGCGCGGCCGAGGCGCTGGACGAGGTCGTGGCCCGCCTGCAGGACGAGCTGGGCGCCGACGCGGTGCTGCGCCCGCAGCTCGCGCCTCGCCACCGGCCCGAGGCGGCCTGGCAGCCGCAGCCCTGGTCCTCCCCTCGCCCGTCCCTGCTCTCCTCCTCGGGCCGCGCCGCCCCCGCCTGCCACGCTGACCAGCTCGGCCGCCAGCGCCCCGACGGCTCCGACCCCGTGCGCGCCTGGGAGGGCTTCCCCGCCCCCCCCTCGCCCGTGCGCCCCACCCTGCTCCTGCTCCCGGCGCAGAGCGTGGAGCTGCGCACCCGCCCGCTGGGCCCCGGCCTGGGCGAGCAGCCCGTCCAGCTCCACGTCGACGGCCGCTGGCACGATCTCACCGACCTGGCCGGGCCCGAGGCGCTGGCCGGGGAGTGGTGGCGCGACGGCTTCGACCGCCGCTACTGGCGCGCCACCCTCGGCGACGGCCGCCGGGCCTGGCTCTACCTGGAGGAGGGGCACTGGGCGCTGCACGGGTGGTTCGACTGATGCAGCCGCCGCCCTCCCCCGGCCCCCCCGCGGCCGAGCTGGTCTGTCGGAGCGCCTTCTCCTTCGGCGAGGGGGCCAGCCTGCCCGAGGAGCTGGCGGAGCAGGCGGCGGCGCTCGGCCTGCACAGCCTGGCCATCACCGACCGGGACGCGGTCTACGGCCTGCCGCGGGCCTGGCGCGCCGCGAAGGAGCACGGCCTGCGCCTGGTCTGCGGGGCCCTGCTCACGGTGCAGGGCGGGCCCGGCCTGGCCCTGCTGGCGCGCGATCCCACGGGCTGGAAGCACCTGTGCCACCTGGTCACGCGGGCCCGCTGCGGCGGTCCGGCCGACGACGAGTGCGTGGGCACGGCGGCCCAGCGGCGGGGGCGCGGCGTGGTCAAGGGGCGGGGCCAGGTGCCGCTGCAGGACGTGCTGGAGCGGGCCCAGGGGCTGGAGCTGGTGCTGATGGGCGACTGGCCCCAGGACCGCGCGTCGGCGGTGCGCGAGGCCTGCGGGGAGCACGCCTCGCTGGGCCTGGTGCGCCGCCTGGACAGCCGCGACCGGGAGCGGGTGCGGGCGCGCCTGGACCTGTCGGCGGCCACTGGCCTGCCCCTGGTCGCCACCGCCGACGCCCTGATGCACGCCCCCGAGCGGCAGCGCGTGCAGGACCTGCTGACCTGCATCCGCCTGCACACCACGCTGGACCAGGCCGGCGACGCGCTCCAGCCCCACCCGGGCCGCCACCTGCTCTCGCCCGCGGCGCTGTGGGCCCGCTTCGGGGGGGAGCACAGCCCGCTGGCCCCGGCGGTGCGACGCACGGTGGAGCTGGCCGAGCGCTGCACCTTCACCCTGGCCGAGATCCAGTACCGCTACCCGCGGGAGGTCGTGCCCGAGGGCTGGTCCCCGAACACCTGGCTGCGCCACCTGGTGGAGCAGGGCTGCGCCGAGCGCTACCCGGCCGGCACCCCGCCCTCGGTCCACCGGCAGGTGGAGCACGAGCTGGACCTGATCCGGCGCCTGGACTTCCCGGCCTACTTCCTGACCGTCTACGACGCCGTGCGCTTCGCGCGGGAGCGCGGCATCCTCTGCCAGGGGCGGGGCAGCGCCGCCAACAGCGCCGTCTGCTACGTGCTCGGCATCACGGCCGTCGACCCGGCCAGCAGCAGCCTGCTCTTCGAGCGCTTCATCAGCGAGGAGCGGGGCGAGCCGCCGGACATCGACGTCGACTTCGAGCACGAGCGGCGGGAGGAGGTCTTCCAGTACCTCTACGCCCGCTACGGCCGGCAGCGCGCCGCCATGGTCAACGAGGTGATCTCCTATCGGCGGCGCTCGGCCATCCGCGACGTGGGCAAGGCGGTCGGCCTGTCGGTGGACCAGGTGGACCGCATGGCCCGGCGCATCCAGTGGTTCGACGGCGGGGTCATCAGCGACGCGCAGCTCCGCGACGCCGGCATGGACCCCACCGACCACCGCGTGCGCCTGGCGGTGGAGCTGACCGACGAGCTGGCCGGCTTCCCCCGCCACGTCGGCATCCACGTGGGCGGCTTCGCCATCGCCGACGGCCCCCTGGTCGACCTCTGCCCGGTGGAGCCGGCCACGATGGAGGGGCGGACCGTCATCCAGTGGGACAAGGACGACATCGACGTGGTCGGCTTCGTGAAGGTCGACTTCCTGTCGCTGGGCATGCTCACGGCCATCCGCAAGACCTTCGACCTGGTGGGCCAGCACTGGGGCCAGCCGCTCGATCTCGCGACGGTGCCCTCCGAGGATCCCGCCGTCTACGAGATGATCAGCGCCGCCGACACCATCGGCATCTTCCAGATCGAGAGCCGGGCCCAGATGTCGATGCTGCCCCGCCTGCGGCCGCGCTGCTGGTACGACCTGGTCATCGAGGTCAGCGTCGTGCGGCCGGGCCCGATCCAGGGCGGCATGGTCCACCCCTACCTGCGGCGCCGCAACGGCGAGGAGGCCGTGACCTACGCCCACCCCAAGCTGCGGCCGATCCTGGAGCGCACCCTGGGCGTGCCCATCTTCCAGGAGCAGGTGATGGCGATGGCCGTCGCGGTGGGCGGCTTCTCGCCGGGTCGGGCCGACCAGCTCCGCCGGGCGATGGGGGCCTGGCGCAAGCGGGGCGGGCTGGAGCGCATGACGGCCGAGCTGGTCCAGGGGATGATGGCCGAGGGCATCCCCCAGGACTACGCCGAGCAGATCGCCGCCCAGATCCGCGGCTTCGGCGAGTACGGCTTCCCCGAGTCCCACGCCGCCAGCTTCGCCCGCCTGGTCTACGTCTCGGCCTGGCTCAAGCACCACCACCCCGGCGCCTTCGCCGCCGCCCTGGTCAACAGCCAGCCGATGGGCTTCTACGCCCCCCGCGCCATCCTGGCCGACGCCCAGCGCCACGGGGTCCGCCTGCTGCCCATCGACGTGCACCACAGCGCCTGGGACCTGACGCTGGAGCCCGAGCCCGGGGCGGCGCCCGACGACCCCCGTCGGGCGGTCCGCCTGGGCCTGCGCCTGGTCAAGGGCCTGCCCGAGACCTCGGCCCACCGGGTCGCGCAGGCCCGCACCCAGGGCATCTTCCGCGGAGTCGGGGACCTCCAGGCGCGCGCCGGGCTGGGCCGCGACGACCTGCTCCGGTTGGCGCGGGCCGACGCCCTGCACGCGCTCGGGCCCCCCGGCCAGGCCTGGGATCGGCGGCAGGCGGCCTGGGCGGTCCAGGGCCTCTACGACCTGCCCCTGTTCCGCGGCCTCTCGCGGGACGAGGGCGCGGCCCCCCTGCCCTCCCCCTCCCCCGAGGAGGCGCTGCAGGAGGACTACGACGTGGTGGGCCTCTCCGTGGACGGACACCCCATCGGCCTGGTCCGGCAGGAGCTGTCCCGGCGCGGCCTGCTCTCCGCCGAGCAGGTCCAGGACCAGCCGGCCGAGGCGCGGGTCCGCGTGGCGGGCATGGTCAGCCACCGCCAGCGGCCGGGCACGGCCTCGGGCGTGCTCTTCATGACCCTGGAGGACGAGACGGGGCTGCTCAACATCGTGGTGAAGCCCCAGCTCTTCGAGAAGCAGCGGCAGGTGATCCTTGGCGAGGGCACGGTCGAGATCGAGGCGCGGGTGCAGCGGGACGGCGCCTCGCTCTCCCTGCTGGCCCTGCGCTTCGCGCCGCTGCGGACCGCGCCCGCCGTCACCGCCCACAGCCGGGACTTCAGGTGAGCACGTGCCCCTCGGCGTCGGCGAAGGTCCCCCGCGCCAGGGCCAGGACGTCCAGCGCCCACCAGGCGCCGCAGCCTCCCAGGCTGACGAGCTGCACCAGCCCGACGCCGTGGTGCCCGGTGTAGAAGCGGTGCACGCCGAAGCTGCCCAGGAACAGGCAGAGCAGCAGGGTCGTCAGGCGGTCGGGCCGCTCGGTCGACGGCGTGGGGTCCATGCGCACCTCGCCGCCAGGATAGCGCAGGCCCCCCCTCCCCTCACGCCGGCGGCCGCCCATGACGACCCCCATCTGGCTCGATCCCTCTCCCCCTGCCCGCCCCGCCCTCGCTGGCGACCAGCGCTGCGACGTGCTGGTCATCGGCGCCGGGCTGTGCGGCAGCTCCGCGGCGCTGTCCCTGGCGGGGCAGGGCCTGGACGTGATCCTGGTCGAGGCCGACCGGGTCTCGGGCCAGGCCAGCGGGCGCAACGCGGGCTTCATCCTCCAGGGCACGGCCGAGCGCTACGACCGCGCGGTCGGCCTGCTGGGCGCGGAGCGCGCGCGCCGCATCCACGCCTTCTCCCTCGACAACCACGACAAGATCGCCGCCTTCGTGGAGCGCGAGGGCCTGGACTGCGCCTACCGCCGCGGCGGCAGCCTCCAGCTCGCCGGCAGCCCGCGGGAGGAGGAGGAGCTGGTCACCTCGGCCGAGCTGCTGCGAGCCCACGGCTTCCAGGCCGAGCTCTGCCAGGGCGAGGCGCTGCCCGCGGTCTACCGGGACGCCGGCTTCCGGGTCGGCGTGATCCTGCCCCGCGACGGCGAGGTGCACCCCGCCCGGCTGGTCCAGGGCATCGCCGACGCGGCGGTGGCCCGCGGGGCCCGGCTGTACGAGGGCACCCCCATCACCCACCTCGACGCCAGCGTGCCCGGCGACGTGCGCGCCGCCACCCCCGGCGGGACCATCCAGGCCGGCCTGGCCCTGGTCTGCGTCAACGCCCGGGCGGGTCAACTGCTGCCCTTCTTCGCCGACAAGGTGGACCCGGTCCGCGGCCAGATGCTGGCCACCGCGCCGGCGCCCCGCATCTTCGACCGCCCCGTCTACGCCGACCACGGGTACGACTACTGGCGGCAGGACCACCTGGGGCGGGTGGTCCTGGGCGGCTGGCGCAACCTGGATCCGGGCGCCGAGGTCGGGCTGGACGACGTGCTGCACGACGGAATCCAGGACCGGATGACCCACTTCCTGCACCGCTTCGCCGCCCTGCGCGACGTGCCGGTCACCCACCGCTGGTCGGGGACCATGGGCTTCTCCCGCGACGGCCTGCCCCTGGTCGGCGCCGCGCCCGGCACGCCCGGCGCCCTGGCCGCGGTCGGCTTCACCGGCCACGGCTTCGGCTTCGCCTTCCTGGCCGGGCAGGCCCTGGCCCAGGTCGCCACCGAGGGCAGCCACCCGCTGGCGACCGAGCTCTCCCCGCGCCGGCTGGCCTGAGCCGTGGGCCCCGCCGGGCGCCCCGTCGGTCCCCCCTTCAGCCCGGCAGCGACCGCGCCGGCGCCACGCCCGCCTTCTCCAGCTCGACGTAGAGCAGGGTGGCGCTGATCACGCCGACGGGCAGGCAGACGAAGTTCAGCAGCGGGATCCACAGCAGCAGGTTGGTGCCGAAGCCGAAGCCACCCATCAGCGCCTTGTGCTGGCGCACCAGGGCGAACTTCTGGAGCAGGCCCATCCGGCGGCGCGAGGTCGAGCCGTCCAGCATCTCGCGGGCGAGGAAGAAGGCCGTCACCGTCCAGGAGCAGACGGTGAAGATGGCGCTGCCGATGCCCGGGAGGATGTTGAGGAGCAGCAGGGGCGCCATCACCGCGACGTAGATCGCCATGGTCGCCAGGCTGTGCACGACGCTCCAGAAGGTGTCCCGCAGGAAGACCGGCCAGCCCCAGGGCTCCCCGGCGTTGCCCAGCTCGTGCTGCTCCACCTTCTCGGAGATCACCTCGTTGAAGGGCGAGGCCAGCAGACCGGCGAGCATGTAGACGCCCATGCCGACGATGGCGGCCAGGGCCAGGCGCAGGGCCCAGGCGGTCAGCACCCACAGGGCCACGGCGGCGCCCTGCTCGGGCCGGGTCCAGACCATGCCCAGGAGCTGCGGCGCCAGCAGCCAGGAGCTGATCACGCCGAAGAAGAAGAAGCCCAGGTTGATGGCGGCCGGGATGGCCACCCAGCCCCACAGGTCGCGGTGGTCCCGCAGGTAGCGCAGGCCGCGGAAGGCGAAGGAGAAGCCACGCCCGAAGCGCTGGAGCGCGGAGCCCGAGATGATCTCGGGCGGGGCCGAGCCAGGGACTGGGGACATTCCGCCCTCCGGTTGGGAGCCCTACGGCCAGGGCGAGGCCCGGATTGCGTGGCTCAGGCCCGGCGCGACCAGGCGACCATGCCCTCGATGTTGGCCTTGACCACCTGCCCGGCGCCGGCGTCCGCGCCCTTGGTGAGCGCTGCGAACTTGAGCCGGCCCACGTCGTCGCGCTGGGGCGCCGAGGAGAGCGCGTAGGCCACGTAGCCGTCCCGGACCAGCCAGGCACCCACGTTGTACTCGCTGCGCGCCGCCTTCTTGGCGTCGAGCTTGTCGGTGCCCGGGTGCTGGCTCCAGGCCGCCACCCGCCAGCCGTCCCGCGTGCCGTAGTCGGTGAGCACCAGCTCCATGTGGATGTCGCCGAGGACCGGCACGTGGATGCGCTGGTAGAAGTGCACCGCCTGCGGGGGCTTGCAGGCCGGGTCCGGCACGACCCGGCTCTCCTGCACGAAGTCGATCTGTCCCTTGTAGTTGCCCACGTCCATCACGCGGGCGATCACCTTCTCGGGGTCGAAGCCCGTCAGCGGCAGGATCCCCACGCCCTCGTTGGTGGGCCGCCCCTCGTGCCTCCAGTGGGCGAACTCGTACTTGGACAGCGGCAGGCGCGGCAGGTGCAGGAAGACGCGGTCGAGGAAGGCGCGGGACTCGTCCATGGGGGCGCTCCGGGGAGGGTCGAGGCGCCTATCGCGCGCGGCCCCCTCGCCCCACCGCAAGCCGGACAACCGTTGTCCTCGCAGGCACCCCGGGCGCGGTTACCGGAGCCCCCATGTCCCCCCCCTCCCCCCCGCCTCCGGGCACCGGCGCAGCGACGCCCACCGCCGCGACGCCCACCGCAGCGACGCCCACCGCAGCGACGCCCACCGCCGCGACGCCCACCGACCACCACCACATCCGCGTGGTCGGCGCGCGGGAGCACAACCTCAAGGACGTGAGCGTCGACCTGCCGCGCGACGCGCTGACCGTCATCACGGGCCTGTCGGGCTCGGGCAAGTCCTCCCTGGCCTTCGACACCATCTACCAGGAGGGGCAGCGGCGCTTCATGGAGTCGCTCTCCGCCTACGCCCGGCAGTTCCTGGGCCAGCTGGAGAAGCCGCGCGTGGAGCGGGTCGACGGCCTGTCGCCGACCCTGTGCATCGACCAGAAGACGGTCAACCGCAACCCGCGCAGCACGGTCGGCACGGTCACCGAGATCAGCGACCACCTGCGCCTGCTGATGGCCCGCCTGGGCACGCCGCGCTGCACGACCTGCGGCCGGGAGATCGCCACCCTCTCGCCCGGCCAGATCGCCGACGCGGTGCTGCGCGAGGCGCCCGGCGCGCGCCTGCACGTGATGGGCCCGGTGGTCCAGGACCGCAAGGGCGAGTACCGCAAGGAGCTGCGCGACGCCCTGGCCCAGGGCTACCTCCGGGCGCGGATCGACGGCGTGATGCGCCGCCTGGACGAGGAGCTGGAGCAGATCCAGCTCGCCCGCTACGAGAAGCACAGCATCGAGCTGGTCGTCGACCGCCTGCGGGCCTCGACCGAGCTGCGCCCGCGCCTGGTCGAGGCGATCTCCGCCGGCCTGAAGCTGGGCCGCGGCGTCGTGACCCTGCTGGTCGAGGGCGACGACGGCGGCGAGCAGCACCGCGCCTGGTCGAGCGAGCGGGCCTGCCCCGACCACCCCGACGTCTCCATCCCCGAGATGGAGCCGCGGCTGTTCAGCTTCAACGCGCCCCAGGGCGCCTGCCCGAGCTGCAACGGCCTGGGCTGGCTGGAGGACTTCGACCTGGGCCTGCTGGTCGACCCGGACCTGCCCTACGACCAGGCCTTCCTGCCCCTGCCGGCGGACGACAGCCGCCTGCCCTTCAGCAGCCTGTCGCGGCCGCTGCTGCGCGAGCTGGGCGCGGCCCTCGGGGTCGAGGGCCGCCCGCGCTGGCGCGAGCTGACGGCGGACCAGGCCCGCATCCTGCTGATGGGCAGCGACAAGGGCGACCCGACCCTGCGCTTCACCGTCACGCGGGAGGAAGGCGACCGGAAGAGCACCAGCACCCGCACCTGGCTGGGCCTGCTGGCCAGCGTGCAGCACTGCTGGCACTTCAGCCGGCTCCAGCGCCTGGAGGCCTTCCGGCGCCGGGTCGACTGCCCGGCCTGCGGGGGGGAGCGGCTGAACCCGCTGGCGCGCGCCGTCACCTTCCGCGGCCGCACGATCACCGGGCTCTCGGCGCTGTCCGTCGACCACGCCCGCGCCTTCTTCGCCGAGCTGGAGCTGGCCGGCAGCGAGGAGCAGGTCGGGCGGCCCATCGTCCAGGAGCTGCGCGCCCGCCTGGACTTCCTGCACAAGGTCGGCCTGGGCTACCTGTCGCTGGACCGGGGCGCCGGCACGCTCTCGGGCGGCGAGGCGCAGCGCATCCGCCTGGCCAGCCAGGTCGGGGCCGGCCTGCAGGGGGTCACCTACGTCCTGGACGAGCCCAGCATCGGCCTGCACCCCCGGGACCAGGGCCGGCTGCTGACCGCCCTGGAGGAGCTGCGCGACAAGGGCAACACCGTCCTGGTGGTCGAGCACGACGCCATGACCATGGCCCGCGCCGACCACCTCCTGGAGATCGGCCCCGGCGCCGGGCGACAGGGGGGCCGGGTGATCGCCCAGGGCACGCCGCGCCAGTTCGCCCGCAGCGACGCGCTGACCGCCCGCTACCTGCGCGGCCAGGACCGGATCCGCCTGCCGGAGCGACGCCGGTCGGGCTCCGGCGACCTGGTGGTGCGCGGCGCGCGGGCCAACAACCTCAAGGGCATCGACGCGCCCTTCAAGCTCGGCGCCTTCAACGTCTGCACGGGGGTCTCGGGCTCGGGCAAGTCCAGCCTGGTGCTGGAGATCCTGGCCGAGGCTGCCCACAGGCGGCTGACCGGGTCGGGCGAGCCGGGGGCCCACGACGGCATCGACGGCCTGGAGAAGCTCGACAAGGTCGTCTTCATCGACCAGAGCCCCATCGGCCGCACCCCGCGCAGCAACCCCGCCACCTACACCGACGCCTTCGACCCGATCCGGGACCTGTTCGCCAGGCTGCCCGAGAGCCGCGCCCGCGGCTGGACCAAGAGCCGCTTCAGCTTCAACGTGATGAGCGACAAGGGCGGCGGCCGCTGCGAGGAGTGCCAAGGCGCGGGGGTCAAGACCATCGAGATGCAGTTCCTGGCCGACGTGGAGGTCCCTTGCGAGGCCTGCGGCGGCCGGCGCTTCAACGCCGAGACGCTGGAGGTGCGCTACCGCGGCCACACCATCGCCGAGGTGCTGGACCTCTCCGTGGAAGAGGCGGCCCGCTTCTTCCGCAACCACCGGAAGGTGCGGGGGATCCTGGACACGATGGTCCAGGTCGGCCTGGGCTACGTGCACCTGGGCCAGCCCAGCACCACGGTCTCCGGCGGTGAGGCCCAGCGCATCAAGCTGGCCAGCGAGCTGCACAAGAAGGCGACCGGCGCCACGCTCTACATCCTGGACGAGCCGACGACCGGCCTGCACATGGCCGACGTCGACCGCCTGCTCCAGGCGCTCGAGGCGCTGGTCGAGGCCGGCAACACCGTGGTCGTGATCGAGCACGACGTCGACGTGATCAAGCGGGCCGACCACCTGGTCGACCTGGGGCCCGAGGGGGGCGAGGCCGGAGGCCACCTGGTCGCCGCCGGTCCCCCCGAGGCGCTGGTGCACATGGACAGCCCGACCGGGCGCCTGCTGCGCGAGGTGCTCGCGCGCGAGGCCGAGCTGGACGCGGCCGAGGCCGGCGGCCCCGGGATGGTGGCCGAGGCGGGTGGCATCTACGACTTCCACCCCCCGCGGCGCCGCGGCCCGGGCGGCGACCATGGGCAACAGATCCACCTCTCCGGCGTGCGCACCCACAACCTGCGCGGCGTCGACCTGGTCCTGCCCCACGGCCAGATGACGGTGATCACCGGCCCCTCGGGCTCCGGGAAGACCAGCCTGGCCTTCGACACCCTCTTCGCCGAGGGCCAGCGCCGCTACGTCGAGGCGCTGTCCACCTACGCCCGCCGCTTCCTGGGCCGCATGGAGAAGCCCCCGCTGGACAAGGCCGAGGGGCTGGCGCCGGCCATCGCCATCGACCAGCGCAACGCCGGCCACAACCCGCGCAGCACGGTCGCCACCGTGACCGAGCTGTACGACGCCTTGCGGCTGTTGTACGCCCGGATCGGACACCCGCACTGTGGCCGCTGCGCCCGCCCGGTCCAGGCCTGGTCGCCCAGCCACGTCGCCCGCCAGCTCCAGGCCCAGGACCCCGGCGCCGGCTGGCTGCTCGCCCCCCTGCCCCCGGGCACACACGCCGGCGACCTCCGGGCCGAGGGCTTCACCCGCTGGTGGGACCCCACGGCGCCTGCGGGGCAGGCCGAGCGCGAGCTGGAGGGCATGGCCGCCGACGCCGTCGTGCCCGGCTGGCTGGTGATCGACCGCCTGGACCCGGCGCGCACCGACCGGCAGCGCCTGGCCGAGGGCGTCGCCACCGCCTACGGCTGGGGCGGCGACCGCTGCACCTGGATCCCGCGAGGGGGCGCCCGCCAGTCCTACTCCCGGGCCGCGGAGTGCGAGGTGCACGGCAGCGTGTTGCAGGAGGAGCTGCAGCCGCGGGCCTTCTCCTTCAACAACCACGCCGGCGCCTGCCCGACCTGCGACGGCCTGGGCCGCGTCACCACCATCGATCCCGACCTGCTGCTGGTCCACCCGGACAAGCCCCTGCTGGAGGCGCTGGACGGGCGGATCAAGGTCGGGCTGTTCCGCAGCACCCGCAACCGGACCCTGGCCAAGGCGGTGTTCAAGCACCACGGCGTCGCCTGGACCGCCGCGGTCCAGGACTGGCCGCCCGCCCTGCGCCGCGCCCTGCTGTACGGGATGGAGCAGGACCTCGGCATCAAGTGGAGCCGCTCCTGGGGCGAGAGCCGCACCCGGGTCGAGGAGTCCCGGCGCTGGCCCGGCATGATCGCCATCATCAACGGCTGGAACGCCCAGACCGAGTGGCTGCGGCGCGAGGCGACCTGCCCCTCCTGCGAGGGGGGGCGCGTGCGCCGGGAGCACCTCTTCGTCACCATCGGCGCGGACCGGGTGGACGGCGGCGCGCCCCTGGCCCAGGACGGCGCCCGGCCGCCGGGCTTCTCCATCGCCGCCGCCACGGCCATGACCGTGCAGCAGGCGCGGTCCTTCTGGTCCGGCCTGGCTCTGGACCCCACCGAGGCGACCATCGCCGAGCAGGCGGTGGGCGAGCTGCTGGCGAAGCTCGGCTTCCTCGACGACGTGGGCCTGGGCTACCTCACCCTGGACCGCGCGGCGGACACCCTCTCCGGCGGAGAGGCGCAGCGCATCCGCCTGGCCACCCAGCTCGGCGCCCGGCTGACGGGCACCATCTACGTGCTGGACGAGCCGACCATCGGCCTGCACCCCCGCGACACGGAGAAGCTGCTCGGCACCTTGCAGGGCCTGCGCGACCTGGGCAACACCCTGGTGGTGGTCGAGCACGACCCCGAGGTGATGAAGGCCGCCGACCACCTGGTCGACATGGGACCGGCGGCCGGAGAGCACGGCGGGCGCATCGTCGCGCAGGGCAGCCCCGCCCAGGTCGCCCGAGACGCCGGCACGGCCACGGCGGACTTCCTGTCCGGGCGGCGGCGGATCGCTGTGCCCGACCGGCGGCGCGAGCCGAAGGGGTGGTTCGAGCCGCCGCCCGTCACCCGCAACAACCTCGACCGCGTGCGGGTCAAGCTGCCCCGCGCCGCGCTCACCGTGCTCACCGGCGTGTCGGGCTCGGGCAAGAGCACGCTCTTGATGGACGCCGTCGGCCCCTGGCTGGAGGGCGAGATCGAGGCCGCCCGCAAGGCGCGCCGCAAGGGCTGGCCCGCCCGCCTGGTCGTCGTCGACCAGAAGCCCATCGGCCGCACGCCGCGCTCCTGCCCCGCGACCTACGCCGAGGTCCTCGACCCGCTGCGCCAGCTCTACGCCCAGACGCCCCACGCGCGGACCCACGGCTGGAAGGCCGGCATGTTCTCCTTCAACGCCAAGGAGGGGCGCTGCCCCCACTGCGAGGGGCGAGGCGCGGTCCTGGTCGAGATGCACTTCCTCTCGGACGTCTGGGTGCCCTGTGAGCACTGCGGCGGGCGCCGCTACCAGGACCGGGTGCTCGACGCGAAGTGGAAGGGCCTGTCCATCGCCGACGTGCTCCAGCTCCCGGTCGAAGAGGCGGCGCCGCTGTTCTCGCACCAACGCGCAGTGAAGCGCCGCCTGGACGCCCTGGTCGACGTGGGCCTGGGCTACCTGCGCCTGGGCCAGCCGGGCAACACGCTCTCCGGCGGCGAGAGCCAGCGGCTCAAGCTGGCCAGCGAGCTGGCCGCGCCCGCCGGCAAGCGGGGCGAGGTGGCAGAGTGCGTCTACCTGCTGGACGAGCCGACCACCGGCCTGCACTGGACCGACGTCGAGAAGCTGCTGCACGTGCTGCACCGGCTGGTCGACCAGGGACACACCGTGCTGGTGATCGAGCACCACCTGGACGTGATCCGCAACGCCGACCACGTCATCGACATGGGGCCCGAGGGCGGCGCGGGGGGCGGGAGGGTGGTGGCCGCCGGCACGCCGGAGGCGCTGGTCCAGGGCGCGAAGAAGACGGGGAGCTGGACCGGGCGGGCGCTGGCGCGGAGCTGAGGATCGCCCCGCCCTAGGGCAACTCGGCAGCGGGGATCTCCGGGGGGCGTCCGAGCGTCGCTCGCGCCTGCTGCAGCAGCGCGGCGTACTCCCCCTCCTCTGGCGCCGCGGCCACCGCGCGCGCGAAGGCGTCCAGGGCCTCCTCCCCCATCCCCTGGGACCACCTCACGCGGCCGGTGAACGCCTGGGCCTCCGCGAAGTGGTCAGACTCCGGCGGGATCGCCGCCCAGGTCGCCAGGGCGGCGTCGAAGCGCTCGACGGTCGCCTGGCAGTGCCCCAGGGCCAGCCGGACCTGGTCGAGCGCCGGGTGTCCCAGGCGCAGCGCCGCCTCGTAGGCGGGGATGGCCTCGGCCTCGCGGCCCGCCTCGTCCAGGCTCTGGGCCATGAGGAAGTGCGACTGGGGGTGCTGGGGATGCCGCTGGAGCTGCAGCTCCCAGAGCTTGAGGGGGTGGCTCCAGGCCTCGGCGTAGCCGAAGGTCACCACCCCCAAGGTGCCGAGCCAGGCGACCAGGAGCGAGGCGGTCGCCCGGCGACGGCGCTGCAGGCCCAGGGCCGCGACGACCGCGAACAACCCGGCGAAGGGCACCGTGGCGACCAGGGAGTTCCGGTCCGCCACCAGGTTGGGGCTCGACTGGAACACGCCGCTGACCGGGGAGAGGAGCAGGGCATACAGCAGGGGCACCGCCGCGAGCCGCCAGCGCCTGCGCAGCAGGAGGCCCAGGGTTCCCAGCGCGCCCGCCAGGGCGATGGCGAGGGCGGGCAGGTGCTCGCCCGGGCGGATCGGCAGGAGCAGCGGCTGGATGGGGGTCAGCACAACGGGGAGGAGCGTCTGGAAGGCGTAGTAGCGCAGGCCCTCGGCGATGACCGCGGCGCGGGCGCCGGGACCATGCGCGTCGAGGGAGAGCGCCGCCCCTCCGTCGACCTGGGAGCTGCCCGCCACCGCGGCAATCACGAGGCCCACGGCGAGCCAGGGGAGCTTCTCCGCCAGCAGGCGACCGAGTCGCTCCCTCGGCCAGCGCTGCAACACCATCAGGTCGAGCACCAGCAGCGCCACCCCGAAGGTCATGGCGTGAGGCTTGGACAGCATCGAGGCCACGGTCAGCGAGAGGGCGCCAGCCAGGCGCCAGCGCCGGCCCGCGGGCGCGAGCCCGGGAGCATGGGCGCGCACATACAGGAGGACGGCCGGGAAGAGGAGGGCGGTGCACAGCACGTCCCGTCGCTCCGTGATCCACACCACGGACTCGACCCGCAGCGGGTGCAGCCCCCAGAACAGGGCGCCCGCCAGGGCCGCCCACCGGCGGGTGGTGGCGTCGACGGCCTCCAGGATGCGGGACAGGATCGTGTCCAGCAGGGCCCACAGCCCCACGACCGAGACCATGTGGAGCGCCACGTTCAGCGCGTGGTAGCCCCGCGGATCCATGCCACCCAGCACGTGGTTGAGCCCCAGGGACATCCAGGCCAGCGGGATCCACAGCCCGCTCCTGTCCGTCCACATCCAGCGAAGCTGCTCCCGACCGAGGCCCCGGAAGTGGGGGTTGTCCAGGAAGTTGATGTTGTCGTCCCAGTTCAGCCACTCGCCCTGGAGCGCCGGGGCGAAGGCCACCAGGACCAGGCAGGCTCCCCACAGCGGGATGACGGCGCGGAGACGAGCAGGCTGCATGGGAGCAGGACCCTCTGCGGGGAGGTGGTACCCGGACCGGTCTCGGGCCGCCAGCGGGCCGCGCTCCGCGGTGGACGACCCGGAGGCAGGCCTGGACGCCAAGCGGTGCTACCCTCGCGCGTCGCCGGCGAGCGGCACACCGGACCGACCCCTGGGCGCCTGGAGAGGTCGGGCGGCCCGATCCCCCCGGCACGAGGTGCTCCCTGCCTCCCTCCCCCACCGGGCCGCGTGAGCTCGCGGTCGCCGCCCTCCTCACCACCGCAGCGGCGGCTGCCTTCACCTGGCCGGTCCTGGCCAGCGGGGATCGCTGGGGGGGCGCCGACTGGGACATGCACCAGCTCTACTGGGGCTTCGCGCGCTGGGCCCTCGTCGACCGGGGGGAGCTGCCCCTCTGGAACCCCTACATGTGCGGGGGCACCGCGGGCCTGGCCCACCCGGAGTCGCCGGTCGGCAACCCGTTGTTCCCGGTCCTGCTCGTCACCGGCACGGTGCGGGGGCTCAAGCTGCTGACCTGGGCCCACGCCGCCCTCGCCGGCTTCGGCGCCTGGCTGCTGGGCCGCCGCCTGGGCTGCGGGCCGGTCGCGGCCTACGTCCCCGCCGCTGCCTACGGGCTGTCCTCGGCCTACGCCCTGCACCTGGCGACCGGGCACTCCACCTGGATGGCCATGGCCTTCCTGCCGCTGGCCCTGGCCGGCCTGCACGCGGGCTTCCTCCGCCCACCGATGGGGCTCCTCGCGGGCGCCGCCGCGGCCCTGGTCCTGTTCACGGGCAACCCCAACCTGTTCGCCTGGCTCTTCTTCGTCGCGGGCACCTGGGCCACCGTCGAGGCCCTGCGCACAAGGAGCGCCCGCCCGCTGGCGGCCCTGGCGGTGATGGTCGGCAGCGCCGTCGGCCTGGCGGCCGTGAAGCTGGTGCCGATGATCGCCTTCCTGGGCGAGGTGACCTCCAAGGAGATGGCGGACACCTCGTCGGGCGACCTCCGGATGCTGGGCAACGCCCTGCTCGGACGGGACCAGCGCCTGCTGGCACACCTGGACAGCGGGCTGCACTGGGCCTTCTGGGAGTACGGCGCCTACGTGGGGCCGGTCATCCCCCTGGCCGCCCTGGCCTATGGCCTGACCCGACCGCGGCGCGCCTGGCCCCTCCTCGTCGTCGCAGGGGCCTGCCTGTGGGTGGCGCTCGGCCACGGCTACGGCGCCTGGGACCTGCTCGCCCGTGTCCCCGGCTTCACGGACCTGCGCGTGCCGTCCCGCGTGCTCGCCTTCGTGCCCCTCCTGCTGGGGACGCTCGCGGGCCTGCTGCTGACGGAGCACGGCCACCGCCTCCCGCGCGGGGTCGAGGTCGCCCTGGTGGCCGCGATCGCGCTGGACCTGGGCAGCGTGGGTCGCGTCTCGCTCCACGACGCCTTCCCCCTCCCGGCCCGGTCACCGCCGGGCGGTGACTTCATCCAGGTCCAGGGCAGGACCGAGTTCCAGCGTGCCTTCGATCCGACCACCCTCCGCCCGGTCTCCGCCTTCTCCGAGATGTACCCGGCCTTCCTGGCCAACCGCGGCACGGTCGACTGCTACGGGCGGGTCCGGCTGCCGGTCGCCGCGGTGCCGGCGATCGACGCCGAGGGTCGGCCGAACCCGGCCTGGCGGGGCGAGGCCTGGCTGCCCCACGGCGGGCAGGCCTCGCTGGTCGAGGTGGGTGGCCAGCGGCTGGTGGCCGAGCTGCAGCCCCTCGCCGCCGGCGGCCTGGTCTTCAACCAGAACTGGGCGCCAGGCTGGGACGCCGCAGACGGGCGGCCCGTGCACGACGCCGGGGGCCTGCTCGCCGTCGCGGTGGGGCCCGAGGACCGCCGGGTCGAGCTCGTGTACACGCAGCCCGGCCTGGCCGCGGGCGCCGCGACCAGCGTGGCGACGCTCCTGGCCGTCCTCCTGGTGATCCTGCGCCGGAGGACCTGAGGTCGACCGGGCCGGCCCGCCCGCCGGACCTGGGGCCATCGTCCACCGGCTGGCCGGCGGCGGCGGCGCATGGGGAGCCGCTCAGGCATCGAGCTCGCGGGTGACCAGGGTCAGGACGGCGCTGGCCGAGCCCCCGTCCGGGGTGCCGTGGACCAGCTCGACCTGGACGAGGTCGCGCTCGGCGACCAGGTCGGCGATGGAGGCGAAGCCGTCGTCGGCGAAGGTGCGCGCCGGCGTGGGCTCGAGCTTCAGCTCCTCCAGGCGGTTGCGGCCCAGCTCGGTCAGGGTCTCGACGGCCTCGGCGAGCGCGGGCAGGGAGAGGTCGGGGCGGTCGGCCTTCTCCGGCCGCAGGGTCTGCCCGGCGAGGGCGCGCAGGCCGGCCGTGGAGACCCCCAGCACGGTGATGACCTCGACGATGCCGGCCATGTCCCGACGCCCGCTCCAGGCGATGCCGGGGATGGCGCGCGGGGCGATGCGCACGTCCACCACCTTGGCGTCGACCAGGCCGAAGCGCGGGAGCCAGCGGCGGGCGAGGTCGACCATGGCCTCGACCACGCGGGGGTGCGGGGCCTCGGCGATGCTGGTCTCCAGCCGACGCCGCCGGGACATCTCCAGGTGGAGGAAGTCGCGCAGGTAGGACTCGTGCGCGCCGGAGTCCAGCGCGCCGCTCTCCACCAGGATGTCGCCGACCCGCCGCCAGCCGCTGCGCTGCTCGCGGTGGAGCTGGTCCATGGCCTCGACCGTGGTGAAGCCGAGCGCGACCGCCATCTCGCCGAAGCGCAGGTCGCCGTGCTCGTGCACGGACTGGCGCTGGCAACGGCGGATCTGCTGGACCTGGGCCTCGGTCAGCACCCCGCGGGCCACCGCCAGCTCGCCCAGCAGCAGCCGTCCCTCGGACTGCTCGGCCAGGGCGGCACCAAGCTGGTCCTGGCGCACGACGCCGAGCTGGACCAGGAACTCGCCGTAGAAAGGCATCGAGACTCCAGGGGGCTGGACCAGGTGCGCCCCTCGCGTCGGAAGACTACTCCGGAGGAGGAGGGTCGGCCGCTTGCTGGACGCCCACAACCACCTGGACCGCTGCCCGGATCCTGCGCAGGCGCTGGCGCGGGCGCGCGCGGCGGGGGTGCGCGGGCAGGTCCTGGCGGGGGTGGACCCGGCGGGCTGGGCAAGCCAGGCGGCCCTGGCCGGCGAGCCGGGCCTGTGGGCCTGCTTCGGCGTGCACCCCTGGACGGCGGCGGCGGCGCGGGACGAGGACGAGCCGCCGCTGCTGGAGGCCCTGGTGCGGGCGCTGGACGGCGGCCTGGGGGTGGACCCGGTGGGCCTGGGCGAGCTGGGGCTCGACCGCGGTCGCCAGGTGGCGGCCGACAGCCTGCCGCGCCAGGAGCGCCTCTTCCGCGCCCAGCTCGCCCTGGCCCGGGAGCGGGACCTGCCGGTCGTGCTGCACGTGGTGCGGGCCCACGACCGGGCGCTCGCGATCCTGCGGCGGGACGGGCTGCCCGCGGCGGGCGGCATGGTCCACTCCGCCAGCACCCCGCCCGAGCAGGTCGCGGCCTGGCTGGCGCTGGGCCTGCACATGTCCTTCGCGGGAGGGGTGACCCGCCACGACAAGGCCCGCGCCGCGGCCGCCCGGGTCCCCCTGGAGCGCCTGCTCGCCGAGACCGACGCGCCGGACCAGCCCCCCGCGGGCCGGCAGGGGTCCAACGAGCCCGCCTTCCTGCCCGATGTGGTGGCCGCCCTGGCCGAGGTACATGGCCTGCCACCCACCGCCCTCGCCGCCAGGGTCGAGGACAACGCCCGCCGCCTCTTCCGCCTGCCCTCCCCCGAGCGCCCATGAGCACGCCGACCGAGCTTCCCCCCCCGGCCCGGATCCACCGCCGCTGGGACCGCCTGGGCCGCCTGCTGGGCGACGAGGCGATCCACCGCCTGCACGCCGCCCACGTCATGGTGATCGGCCTGGGCGGCGTGGGCTCCTGGGCGGCCGAGTCCCTGGCCCGCAGCGGGGTCGGGCGGCTGACCCTGGTGGACTTCGACCTGGTCTGCGTCACCAACACGAACCGGCAGCTGCCCTGCGTACGGGGCGCGGTGGGCAAGCCCAAGGCCAGCGTGCTGGCGGAGCGGCTGCGGGCGATCAACCCCGAGGCCCAGGTGCAGGCCGTGCCCATGTTCTACGAGGCGCGCACCGCCGACCTGCTGCTCGCCGACAAGCGCGAGCTGACCTGGGTCGTCGACGCCATCGACAACGTGACGGCCAAGTGCCACCTGCTGGCGCAGTGCCGGCAGCGGGGGCTGGACGTGGTCTGCTGCACCGGCGCCAGCGGGCGGCTGGACCCGACGCGCCTGCGCACCGGCGACCTGGCCGAGACCCGCGTCGATCCGCTGGCGGCCATGGTGCGCAAGCTGCTGCGGCAGAAGCACGGCTTCCCGCGGGAGGGCAGCTTCGGCATCCCCGCGGTGTGGAGCGAGGAGCCGCTGCGCCCCAGCCTGCCCCTGGCCTACGACGGCGACGAGGGCTTCTCCTGCGTGTGCCCCGGCGGGGAGAACGACCACCACAACTGCGAGGAGCGCCACGTGATCTGGGGCACGGCCAGCTTCGTCACCGGCGCCGCCGGCCTGGCGGCGGCCAGCCTGGTGGTGCGCGCGATCAGCGAGGCGGGTTGAGCGGCCGGGGCGGGCCGGGAGGTGGGACCTGTTCGGGCGGGGCGCCGACCGGGCGCGCCGAGATGGGCACCTCCAGCCACCGGCAGTCGATGCCGCCGTTCCAGACCTCGACCCGCCGCGTCGGCCGCAGGCCGAGCCGCCGCGCCAGGGCGGGGCTGCCGGCCAGGATCCAGGCCCGCCAGCCCAGGAAGCGGTGGCGCAGCACGTCGCCCAGCGCCGCCATGGTCTGGCCGGCCTGGTCGGGATCGCCCAGGCGCTCGCCATAGGGCGGGTTGGTCACCAGGATCCCCGGCGGCCCGGCCGGAGGGCCCACCTCGGCCAGCGGCCGGCGCGCGAGGTGCACCGCCTCGTCGAGCCCCTGGGCGGTGAGGGCGGCACGCGCGACCGCCAGGGCCTGCGGGTCCTGGTCGCTGCCGACGATCAGCGGCACGGGCCGCGGGGGGCGGGACCGGGCCTGGTCCACGAGCCGCGTCCACAGCGCCGGGTCGTGGCCCAGCCACCCCTGGAAGCCCCACCGCGCCCGCCCCAGGCCCGGCGCGTCCCCGCGCGCCATGGCGGCGCCCTCCCGCAGCAGGGTGCCCGTGCCGCACATGGGGTCGACCAGGGGCAGCCCCTGCGCCGCGGCCGCGGGCCAGCCGGCGATGCGCAGCAGGGCCGCGGCCAGCGTCTCCTTGAGCGGCGCCTGCCCCCCCTCGACCCCCCCGCTGCGCAGGTGCAGGGGCGCCCCGGCCAGGTCGACGCTCAGCGCCAGGTGCTTCTCGGTCAGGTAGGCGTGGACGCGGAGATCGGGCTGTCGGGGATCGACCGAGGGCCGGGCCCCGGTCGCCGCGCGCAGGGCGTCGCAGATGGCGTCCTTGACCCGCTGGGCGCCGTAGCCGGTGTGGCGGATCCCGTCGTTGGCGCCCACGAAGTCGACCGCCAGGGTGCGCGCCGGCGAGGCGTGGGCGGTCCAGTCCAGGCTCCGCGCGGTGTCGTAGAGCACCCGCTCGCTGGTCGCCTTGCCGAAGCCGATCTCCAGGAGCACCCGGCTGGCCACGCGCGACCAGAGCAGCGCGCGGTAGGCCTGCTCCAGGTCGCCCCGCCAGGCGACCGCGCCGCGGAGCTGCTCGCCCGGGGGCAGCCCCAGGCTGACCAGCTCCTCGGCGAGCACGGCCTCCAGGCCCCGCGGGCAGGTGGCCGCGAGGCGGTGGCTGCGGGCCTTCACTCGCAGCTCACCGACAGCTCGAAGGGCGCGCCGGCGCTGTCGTCGCCGTCCACCACCACCAGGTAGCGCGCCGGCTCGTTGTTCCAGATGGTGAAGCTGTTGGTGCCCCCGCCGTCGTCCCCCTCGCACTCCAGCACGCTGTACTCGGGCAGCGGGCAGGCGTCCTCGTCGGCCCAGCGCACCGCGACGAGGTCGAGGTCGGCGCACGGGGACGTCAACGAGAAGGTGACGGTCCCGGTGCCCGGGTGGTCGAAGGCGTAGACGCGCTCGGGGCCGTTGAACTCGCTGGCCGTGGAGATCAGGCAGTACCAGCCCTGGTAGGCCGTGCCGTCCCACTGCTTCTCGCCCCCCTCGGTGTTGTCGATGACGGTGGTGTCGCAGGCCAGCGCGGAGGTCACGCAGTCCGGGCCCTCTCGCGTCGAGCCGGTCGGCGGGTCGTCGCAGTCGATGTCGCCGCCGCCACCGCCGTCGCCGCCGCCACCGCCGTCGCCACCTCCGCCGTCTCCGCCGCCGCCGTCCTGACCGCTGCCGCCGTCCCCTCCCCCGCCGGTGTCGTCCCCGTCCTTGTCGGCGCAGGCCAGCAGCAGGCCCAGGAGCAGGCAGATCGAGCCGGTCATCGTCCCTCACTCACAGGAGATGGACAACGAGAAGTTGTCCAGCGCGCCGTCCACGCCGTCGACGATGACGAGGTAGTCCGCGGGCTCGTTGTTCCACACCGTGACGGAGCCGCCGCCGGCGCCGTCGTCCATCTCGCACTCGCTGACCAGGGTCGACGAGCCCGACGGGCACTCGCCGTCGGTGGCCCAGTAGCCCCAGCGCAGCACGGCGAGGTCCATCTCGGCGCAGGGGCTGTCCAGGGTGAAGGTCACGTTGCCCGTGCCGGGGTGGGTGAAGGCGTAGACGCGCTCCTTGCCGGCCCAGGGGTCGCCGCCGGTGTAGGAGCAGTACCAGGCCTCGTACTCCTCGGCGCCGAAGGCCGCCTCGCCCCCCACCAGCGTGTCGACGCGCTCCTCTCCGCAGGCGAGCGTGGCGGTGACGCAGGCCTGGCGGGGCGCGCCGGTCCCGATGTCCAGGTCGCAGATGGGGTCCTCGGTACCGCCATCGCCCCCACCGCCGTCGCCGCCCCCTCCGTCCGCGTCGGTGCCGCCCCCGTCCCCACCGCCGTCGGCGGTGCCACCGCCGTCCCCGCCGTCGTCGGTCCCGCCGTCCTCGCTGCCGCCGTCGTCGCTGCCGCCGTCGTCGGCGGGCTGGCCGGTGTCCACGGGCGTGGTCTTGAAGATCGCGCAGGCCGGCAGCGCCAGGCCGAGGAGCAGGGCCATGGCCGAGGTGGTGGGCGAGGCCCGCATCGCTTCCTCCGGGATGCCCTACGATAGCCGCCGGTCGCCCCCCCGGCCACGCGCGCCGCCGGTCAGCCGCCGAGCACCCCCTCCCCGGCGCGGGCCAGCGCCGCGTAGCGGCCGCCGAGGGCCAGCAGCTCCTCGTGGCGGCCGGCCTCGACCACCCGGCCGGCGTCGAGCACGAAGATGCGGTCGGCCGCCTGCACGGTGCTGAGGCGGTGGGCGACCACGATCACGGTCTTGCGGGTGAAGATGCGCTGGAGGGCGTCCTGCACCAGCGCCTCGGTCAGCGAGTCGATGCTCGCGGTGGCCTCGTCGAGCAGGATCAGGTCCGGGTCGTGGGCCATGGTGCGGGCGAAGGTCAACAGCTGCCCCTCTCCCACCGACAGGTCCGCGCCCCGCTCGCGCAGCATGTGGGTCCAGCCCAGCGCCTGCACCGTGCGGTCGGCGTGCACCAGGCGGGTCGCCTCGTCCATGGCCTGCGGCGAGATCCCGGGGTTGCCCAGGCCCACGTTGAAGGCGAGGTCCTCGCTGAAGATCTGCTGGTCCTGCCGGACGGCGGCGACGCGGCGCCGCAGGTCGGCGACGCGCAGCGAGGACAGCTCCCGGCCGTCGAGGGTGATGCTGCCGCGGTAGCCGTCGTAGGAGCGGTCGAGCAGGCGCGTGATCGTCGTCTTGCCGCTGCCGGTGGCGCCGACCAGGGCCACGACCTGGCCGGGCTGCACCTCCAGGTCCACGCCCTGCAGCACGTCGGGCAGGCCCGGCCGGTAGGCGAAGCGCACGTCCCGCAGCACCAGGTGACCCCGCACCTCGCCCAGCGGCGCCCCGTCGGTGGGGGCAGGCTCCCCCTCGGCGAGCAGCTCGGTGATCTTGACCAGGCCGGCGACGGCGCGCTGCAGGATCGCCACCTTGTTGCTGGCCTCCCGCAGGGGCACGAAGAGGCGGTCGAGGTAGTCGACGAAGGCGACGACGGTCCCGGCGCTCACGGGCGCCAGCAGGCTCCCGTCGAGCCCCAGGGCCTGGCCGAGCGCGCCGGCCGCCACCCACAGGAGCACGCCCGCGACCACGCTGCCGAAGCCGTCCACCATGCTGAACAGCAGCGACTCGAAGACGTTGCTGCGCGAGGTCACGCCGCGCAGGCGGGCGTTGCGCTGGTCGAAGCCGGCCGCGGCCAGCGCCTCGGCCCCCTGGAGCTGGATCACCTCGACGCCGTCGATGCGCTCGGCCATGAAGGCGTTGACCGCCGCCACCGCGTCCCGGACCTCGACGAACAGGCGCCGCAGCACCCGCCGGACCCGGTCGACCGCGAACAGCAGGGGCGGGGCCAGCAGCAGGGCGACCAGGGTCAGGCCCGGGTCGAGCAGGGCCATTGCGACCAGGACCCCCACGACCACCAGCGCGTCGAGCACCAGGGTGATGGCGCCGGCGGTGATGGCGTCCCCCAGCGCCTCCACGTCGCTGGTGACGCGGGTCATCAGGCGCCCGGTCGGCTGCCCGTCCAGGTAGCGCTGGGACAGGCCCAGCAGGTGTCGGAACAGGGCGCTGCGCAGGCGCAGGATGGTGCGAGAGCCCGCGAAGGACAGGCTCATGGTGTAGGCGACCTGGAGCAGGTAGGCGCCGGCGACCACCGCCAGGTAGGCGCCGGCCAGGCCCCCCAGGCCCTGGGCCTGGCCCGGAACGACGTGCTCGTCGATGGCCTTGCGCAGCAGCCAGGGCTGGGCGAGCTGGAGCCCGGCCACCAGCGGCGTGACGGCCAGCGCCAGGGCCAGCGCCCAGGCCTCGGGGCGGGCGTAGGGCCAGACGGTGGCCAGCAGCGAGGCGGTCGACGCCTCCCGGCGGCTCACGGGGCCCCCCCGACCGGCGCTGGCGCGCCGGGGTCGCGCTGCTGCTCCCAGGTGTCGCGGTACAGGCCGGGGCGGCCCAGCAGGCTCTTGTGGTCCCCCTGGTCGACCAGGCGGCCCTGGTCCAGCACCAGGATCCGGTCGGCGTGGCGCAGCGCGCTCAGGCGGTGGCTGACGATGAACACCGTCGGCCCCCGGGGGCCGCGCGCCAGGCGGGTCAGGGTCTCGACCAGCCGGGCCTCGGTCTGGTGGTCGACCGCCGAGAGCACGTCGTCGAGCAGCACCAGGTCGGCGTCCCGGTACAGGCCGCGCGCCAGGGCCGCCCGCTGGCGCTGGCCGCCCGAGAGCATGATCCCCCGCTCGCCGACCACGGTGTCCAGCCCCTGGGGCAGCGCGGCGAGATCGGGCTCCAGGGCGGCGGCCGACACCGCGGCGCGCAGGCGCGCGGGATCGGGCGCGTCGACCAGGGCGACGTTGGCCGCCAGGCTCTCGCTGAACAGGAAGGCGCGCTGTGGCACCACCGAGAGGCGGGCCCGCCAAGCGTCCAGGTCCAGGGTCACCAGGTCGGCCCGCGCGCCGTCGGCGCCCACGACGGTGACCGTGCCCGGCGGCGGGTTGTAGACCCGGGCCAGCAGGCGGATCAGGGTCGACTTGCCGCTGCCGGTGCGCCCGAAGACGCCGATCACGGCGCCCGGCGGCACCACCAGGTCCAGGTCGCGCAGGACCGGGCGCGCGGGGTCGTCGGGGTAGGCCCAGCTCAGGCGCCGCAGCTGCAGGCCGGGTCCGCGCCCGGGGCCCGGCATCGCGACCGGCGAGGTCCCCTCGGGGCGCTCGACCGGGGCGTCCAGCAGCTCGAAGATCCGCTCCAGGCCGGCGCGCCCCTGCTGCACGATCGACAGCAGCCAGCCCAGCGAGCGCAGGGGGCCCGCCAGGGTGGCCAGCAGCGCCACGAAGGCGGCGAGATCGCCGACGCTCAGGTCGCCCCCCAGCGCCATCGGGCCGCCGACCCCCAGGAGCAGGGCGACGGCGACGCCGCTGCCCAGGATGAGCAGCGGGAAGGCCACCGATCGCAGCCAGGCCAGCTTCATCCCCAGGCGGTAGAGCGCCTCGTTGCGCGCCTCGAAGCGCCCGATGAAGGCCTCCTCCGCGCGGAAGCCCTGCACCGTGGCGATGCCCTGCAGCGTGCCCAGCACCTGGTCGGACAGCCGCCCGGTCTCCGCCTGCAGCTCGCGCTGCGCCTCCAGGAGCGCCAGGATGCACAGCCGGACCACGACCAGCGCCAGGGCCAGCGGTGCGACGACGAACAGGGTGAGCCGCGGGGACAGCACCAGCATCTGCCCGCCGGTCAGCAGGAAGGCGGTGCTCACGTTGACCGCGGCCAGCAGGCCGAAGCCCATGGCCAGCCGGGCCCAGGTGATGTCGTTGCTGGCGCGGCTGATGATGTCGCCGCGCTTCTGCCCGGCGTAGAAGGCCGGCTGCAGGCGCAGCAGGTGCGCGAACAGGTCCCGACGAAGGGCGTACTCGACGTCCCGGCCGGGGTTGAAGAACAGCACCCGCGACAGCGTGCGCACGCCCATGACGCACAGGCCCATCAGGACGATGCCGGCGGCGTGCCGCCCGACCGGGTCGCCGAGCCGCAGCGCGTCGATCACCTGGCCGATCTCGACGGGGATGCGGACCGCGAGGCCGTTGGTGGCGAGCAGCGCCAGCACGCCGGCCAGGTAGCTCCACCGGCGCTGCCAGCCGTAGTCGCGCGCCAGGCGCAGGAGCGGGTGCACCTCAGCCCGCGGGGGGGGTCGGAGCGCCGAGCAGGTGACGCGCGCCGGGATCCACCAGGAAGCGGCCCGCCAGCAGGTCCTGGCCCAGCACCAGCCGCGGCGCGGGGCCGTCGACCAGGCGCAGCAGCACCTCGAAGCGCTCGCCGCCCACCACGACCTGCGCCGGGAGACCCTGCGGCCCGGCCTCCACCCACTCCTGGCCCAGCCGCAGCCGCGCCTGGCCGGGGGAGGGGCTGTCCAGCGGTCCGGCCAGCACGGCGCCGGCGAGGCCGGTCGCCAGCGTCGCCGGCAGGGGGTGCGCCGCCCCGCCGACGAGCAGCAGGGCCCGCTCCTCCACCCCGGCCACGGCGCGGGAGGGCGTGGCGGCGCTCCGGCGGGCCGGCAGGGGCCGGTCGTCGGTCAGCAGCTCCTCGTCGAGCAGCGGGTCGTCGTCAGCGACGGGCGGCGCCTCGGCCAGGCGGGCGGCGAGGGAGGGGAGCCCCGGCGGGCGGGCCCCGTCACCGTCGTCCCCGGCGTCCTGCTCCTCCAACAGCTCCTCGTCCCCCGGGTCCGGCGCCGACGGGCTGCGCCTGCGGGCCGCCAGGTGCCCAATCCCCGCGGCCCCCTCGGGGTCCGAGGGTCCCTCCTCCAGCAGGTCCTCCTCCTCCACGTCCGGCGGAGCGGACGGGCCGTCCCCGCCGCGGGGATCGCGGCCAGGGGAGAGGGCGGGCGAGGAGAGGCGGGGAACCGGCATGGCCCCGGCAGCTAACCGGCTCGCGGCGAGGCAGGAGAAGATGCGCCCGACAGGTCGGTGCTGTCCGCACCGGCGCGCGCCCGACGTCCACTGGGCAGGGCAGGAGGTGCAGGTGGACCGACGACGCTTCCAGGACGAGTTCCAGGCCGCCATGCAAGCGGAGGGGGTGCGGCCGCTGAGGCAGGCGACGCCGCGCAGCGGCCCGGTGCAGGCGAAGGTGCCCACCCCGCCGAGCCCGGTCCCGCCCTCTCCGGTGCCGGCCGAGCGGGACGCCCTGCGGGCCGAGCGGGACGCACTGCGGGCCGAGCGGGACGCGCTCCGGTCCGAGCGGGACGCGCTCCGCGCCGAGCGGGACGCGCTCCAGGCCATCAGCGACGCCCTGCGGGCCGAGCGCGACGAGGCCCTCGGCGCCCTGCAGCGGGAGCAGGCCCGCGGCGCGGCGCTGGACCAGGAGCGCCGGTCGCTGCAGCGCCGGCTGGCGCAGGCCGTGGCGCCGCCGGACACGGCCGTGGCGCCGCCGGACACGGCCGTGGCGCCGCCGGCCCCGGGCGCGGCGGCCGAGCCCGGAACCGCGGAGGCGGGCGACGACCCGGATCCCCCGACGGCGGCCGCCCCGATCGACGCCGCCTGGGCCGCCTTCACCCGCGCCTGCGCCCGGGCCGGGCGCCACCGGGTGCTGATCGTCGGCGGCTCGCCCGCCTACCACACCGCCCTGCGGGAGCGCGCGGCCCAGGGGGGGCCCCGGCTGCGGCTGGTGGACGGGGAGGCGCGCCGCACCCTGGCCCAGGCCCGCCGGGACGAGGCCAAGGCCGACCTCCTGGTGATCTGGGGCGCGACCATCCTGCCGCACAGCACCTCGGAGCTCTACGGCCGCGGCGCGCTGAAGCCGGTGCGCATCCCCCACCGCGGCATCGCCGGGATGCTGACGAAGGTGGCGGAGGCGCTGGACCTCGGGGCATCCGGGCCGCGCTCCGGGGCCGTGGGACGCCTGCCACCCGGATAGCCCGGGCCGGTGTCCCCGATCCCTCCCGCGCTGCTGACCTGGGCCCTGGGGGCCGGCGCCGCCCTCGCGGCAGGGTTGCCGGACGCCGCCGCGCTGCCGCCCGACGCCGCGCCGCCGCCCGACGACGCGGCGGCGCTCGCCCGCATGCAGGCCGACGTGGCGTGGATGGTCGAGGCGCTGGGGCCCCGACCGGCCGGCGGAGAGGCCGAGGCGAAGGCCGCCGCGGGGGTCGCGGCCCGCCTGGACGCGGCGGGCTGGCGACCGGAGGTGGTGGGGTGCCCGCTCTGCGTGGTGGCCTGCCGCGGCGCGGGCCGCCGCCTGTTCCTGGCGCACCTGGACAGCGTGCCGGGGACCGCGGGCGCGGTGGACAACGCCGCGGGCGTCGCGGCCCTGCTGGAGCTGGCGCGGAGCACGTCCAGCGAGGACCTGTGCCTGGGCTTCCCGGCGGCCGAGGAGGCGGGCCTGCTGGGCAGCGCGGCCATGGCCGCGGCCTGGCCGGCGCCCCTGCCGGAGCTGGTGGTGGCGCTCGACCTGACCGGCCACGGGCGCCTGTCGGTCACGGGCCTGGGCCCGCGCTGGGGGGGCGCGGACCTGCGCTGGCTGCGGGAGCACGCGCCGGTCGACAGCCCCTACGCCTACCGGGTGGTGAGCCGGGCCCTGCCCGGGATGGAGCGCAGCGACCACCGCCCCTTCGCCGACCGCGGCGCCCGCGCCCTGCACCTGCTGGGGCGAGGCCCCGGCGGGGTCTTCGACCGCTACCACCAGCCCGACGACGACCACGTCGAGGCCCCGGCGCTGGCGGAGCTGCTCGCGGCGCTCCAGGGCCTGGCGCGGGCGCCGTTGCCCCAGGGGCGGCCCGACGCCGCCGCCACGGTCGGCCCCCTGGTGCTGCCGGCCTGGGCCACCTGGTCGGTCCTCGCCGCGGCCCTGCTGCTCGGGCTGCACGACCTGCTGCGCCCCGCGCGGGGGCGCCCGGTCCTCGACCCGCTCCTGGACCTGGGCCGGGCCCTGCTGCGCTGCCTGCTGGCCAGCCTGGTCGCGGGCATCGCCCTGGCCGCCGCCACCCGGGCCGGCGCCTTCACCCCGACCCGGGGCGAGCTGACCGCCGCCCAGGTGATGGGCCTGCCGGCCAGCGGCTGGTGGACCGGCGCCCTGCCGGGCCTGGCCGCGGGCTGGCTGGCCTGGCTGCTGCTCCGCTGGCGCCTGGGCGGGCGCGGCTCCCCCACCCTGCCCGCCGCCCTGCTCGCCGCGCTGGCCCTGCGGGTCGACCCGCTCCTGGCCCTGCCCTTCGCCGCCGCGGGCCTGCTCGCCCGCGCCCACCCGCTGCTCGGCGCCCTGCCCGCCCTCTACCTGCTGTGGCCGGACAAGCTGCGGGAGCTGGCCTTCCACGGCCTGCTCCCCCCCGCCGCCTGGGGCGCGCTCTGGCTGCTCACGTGGCCGGCCTTCGGGAGTTACGCGAGGCGGGCGAGGAGGGACCCCCGATGAGCGACCAGCCCGAGGCCGGACCTGCGCCCCGACCCCGGCCCAGCCGTGCCTACCGCCTGGCCATGGCCGCCGAGCGCCGCGTCGCCAAGGCCACGCGCCTGGCCGCCGCCAGCCGCGGCGAGGCCGTCTCCAAGGAAGAGGTCAAGCTGCGGTCGACCGTGGGCTACCAGCTCCACGCCGTCGTGCACCGCCCGACCGGGGGCCACCCCGAGACCGCGCCGGAGGGGCGGCTGCCCGCGGTGGTGCTCTGCCCTGGGATCGACGACGACGGCAGCGTCTTCGACAGCCTGCTGGCGCCGATCAGCGCCGACGAGGTCGCCCGCCTGGGCTGCGTCGCCCTGCGCTTCGACCCCGCCGGCCGCGGCCGCTCCTGGGGCGAGGAGGACTACGGCGGCCCCGAGCACCAGGACGACGTGGCGACCTGCGTGCGCTACCTGGCCGGCCGGGCCGACGTCGACCCGCGCCGCATCGGCATCCTCTGCATCTCGCTGGGCGTCGGCATGGGGGTGGGCGCCGCCGCCCGGCCCGACGTCGACGTCGCCTGGGTGCTCGACTGGGAGGGCCCCTGCGACCGCGAGATCATCACCGCCGGCGGGGCGCGCATGGCGCCGGCGGCGGGCCACACCCTGGACGACGACGTGTACTGGCTGCCCCGCGAGGCGGTGCGCCACCTGGGCAGGCTGCGCTGCCCCTACGTGCGCCTGCAGGCCGAGCGCGACCACGCCCAGCCCGGCGAGACCCGCCACGCCACGCGCATGCTCCACGCCGCCGCCGCCGCCCAGGCCGCCGGCACCCTGCCGTGGTTCCAGGTCAACTACCACCCGCGCAACGAGCTGCCGCCGCGGCCGGAGTGGCTGCGCCCCGGCACCCTGGCCGCACGCCGGGCGCTGCTGCGCAAGCTCAGGGTGCTGACGGCGGAGCGCTGAGCGTCGCGCCCGAGCTCCCCGCCGGCTCGGCGCAGCCCTCCAGCCGGTAGATGCCCAGGCGCAGGCGCCCGTCCTCCACCCAGGCCGGGTCGATCCGCCCGTCCAGGTCCGAGCGCGCGGGAACCCACACCTCGTCCACCGGTACCAGGGTGCAGGCCGCGGCCGCCTGCGGGCAGCCGTCGGCCGGCCGACGCGCCCGCACCTCGCCGCGCTCCACGGTGACCTCGCTCTCGAAGCAGGTGAGCCCCAGGAGCACGAGCTGGCCGGTCTGCGGCGGCGCCGAGGACGCGGCCACCTGCACCAGGCCCGGCCGCAGGGTGGACAGCACCACCGCCATGTCGCGGGCCTTGTCCTGCAGCTCGGCCCGGCTGCCGTCGTCGTAGCGCAGCGCCGGGCCCTGGGGCAGGGTCGGCACCACCCGCGCCAGCCAGCGCCACTCGGCGTGCCGGGCGAAGTCCAGGCGCTGCCAGGCCAGGGGCAGGCCGACCAGTCCCACCGCGGCCGCCAGCAGCGCCGGTCGCGACAGGCGTGGCGCCAGGCCCCACGCCGCCAGGGCCAGCCAGCCCGGCATGGCCAGCAGCTGCAGCCGCCAGGCGTCGGCCAGCGGCCAGCTCTTGGCCAGCAGGACGCCGGTCCCCAGCACCCACAGCACCCAGGGCGCCAGGGGGCGCCAGGCGCGGCGCGCGGAGGCCAGGGCCAGGGCCACGCCGACCCAGAGCAGGGGCGAGGTCCAGGCCGCGTCCATGAACAGGTGGATCGGGTGGCGGCGGCTCTCCCAGGCCGGCAGCAGCGCCATCGGCAGGAAGCCGGGCTGCAGGATCTTCGAGGGGACCAGCGGGCCGTCGTCGCGCACCGGCGGCAGCTCCGCCAGGCGCAGCAGGACCAGGGCGCCGCCGAGCAGCAGGGCCAGCCATGGCCCCCCGTCCCGCAGCGCCGCGCGCCCCCGCAGGGCGAAGGGCACGGCGGCGACCGCCGGCAGCAGCAGCAGCCCCTCGGGCCGGACGTGGCAGGCCAGCCCCGCCGCGAGGCCGGCCAGCGCCCCCGCGGCCAGGCCCGAGAGCCCCCGGTCCGCGTGCGCCGCCGCCGCGGCGCCGACCAGGGCCAGCGCCAGCGTCGGCACCGACATCTCCTCGGTCGGCGCGAGCAGCACCGCCAGGGGCAGGGCCGCCAGCGACAGGCCCGCCACGCGCGCCGCCGCGGGCGAGGCGGGGCGCAGCGCCGCCCACAGGGCCACCGGCGCCACCGTCGCGAGGAGCCGGTTGGCCAGGAAGACGGTCGCCGGCTCCGCTCCCAGCAGGGACACGGCCGGCGCCATCACCGTCGGCCAGCCCTGCCCGTACAGGTCGGGCGAGGAGCTCAGCCCCATGGCCATGACCAGCTTCTCGTAGCCGGCCAGCCCGCCGTTGAAGACCACCGGAGAGGCCAGCCCGAAGCGGGCCAGGGCCGACAGCCCCGCCACCAGGGCGAGGTCGCGCCAGCCCGGCCGATCCAGCCTGCGGGCCCCGGCCAGCGCGAGCCCGACCGTGAGCGCGACCACCGCCGCCCCCACCCCCCGCAGGTAGCCGACCGGCGCCTGGGGGATCCCCAAGCGCTCCGCCCCCGGCCCCCCACCATCGGCCGAGGGCATGCTGCCCGGCGTGGCCGCGGTGATCGTCGGCCCCAGGCGCAGGCCCTCGCCCCGCTCGTCCAGCCGCGCGCAGAGGGCGGCGTGCACCTGCTCCTCCACCGTGGCGGGGGGCCGCTCTCCCTCGTGCCACGGGTCCTCGGGCACCGGGCCCACCAGCTCCCAGCGCGGGAACAGGGTCAGCCCGTGGTGGGAGCAGATCCCGGCGCGGCCGCCCTTCTCCTCCACCACCTCCACCGGCGGCAGGGACTGTCCCGGCGCCTCCAGGTGGAGCCGCTCGAACTCGGGGTGGGTCTCCACGCGGACCACGGTCGCCGGTCCGACCGCCTCCCCCACGCCCAGCCACCGCCCAGGGCCGTCCAGCCCGGGCTGCGCGGCCACCCGCGCCGCGCCCGGAGAGGGCTCCGCGCGGCCGGGCAGGGCCAGCAAGGCGAGCAGCGGGAGGAGCGGCCAGGGCATCGGCGGAGGTTATCGCCTCCCCTCGCCTCCGGAGCGCCGGTGTCCTCCTTCCCCTCCCCTCCCCTGGCCTCCTCCTCCCCGCGCCTGGACGCCCTGTGGCGCGCCGTGCAGCCCCTGCTGCCCACGGCCGACCTCGCCCACGACCGCGACCACGTCCTGCGGGTGACCGCCTGGGCCCGGCGCCTGGCGCCCGAGGCGGGCGCCGACCCCGAGCTGGCCGTCGCCGCCGCGCTGGTGCACGACCTGGTCAACATCCCCAAGGACAGCCCCGACCGGCCGCTGGGCAGCGAGGCCAGCGCCGCCGCCAGCCGCGGCCACCTGGAGGCCGCCGGCTTCACCCCGGCCGAGGTCGCGCAGGTGGTCGAGGCCGTGCGTACCTGCTCCTGGTCGCGCGGCCACGCCCCCACCGGGCCCCTGGGCCGCGTGCTCCAGGACGCCGACCGCCTCGACGCCCTGGGCGCCGTCGGCCTGGCGCGCAACCTGGCCTGCGCCCAGTCCTTCGCCGCCCGCTCGCCCTCGCGCTTCTACGACCCGGCCGACCCGCTGGGCAGCTCGGGCCGCCCCCTCGACGACGTGCGCAACGCCGCCGACCACTTCTTCGTCAAGCTCCAGCACCTCGCGCGGGGCATGCACACCGCCACGGCCCGCGCCGAGGCCGCGCGAAGGCAGGCGTTCATGGAGGCCTTCCTGGGACGACTTGCCGCAGAGGCGGAGGTGGCTGCGGATCTTGCTGACTGACGTTTGTCAGTCTACCTTGTGGGCGTGATCCCGACGCTCGCCATCCTGGCCGCCGCCGCCCTGACGGGCTGCCAGCCGGCCTGCCCCCCCTTCGACCAGGTGGAGGTCGAGGATCCCCAGGGCCTGCTGGTCCCGACCGCGCGCCAGGGCATCCAGCAGGCGATCGACGACTTCGCCGCCTGGACCGCCCGCGACGGCGTGTGCGTGCCCGCCGTGCAGGTCGTGGACGACCGCGGCCACTGGTGGGCCGGCTACTACCTGCGGCCGGGCGCGCCGATCCGCGTCGGGCCCTACCCCACGCGCAGCTACGACCTGACCCTGCACGAGCTCTGCCACGCCATCGACGAGGTCGAGGGCATCGTGGACCTGCACCCCCGCCACTTCCACGAGGGCCTGGTCGACGACGGCCGCTACTGGACGCCGGCGCTGCGACGGGCCGAGGGCTTCGCCCGGCTCTGCGACGACGGCCCCGTCGACGCCGCGATGCGCCGTCGCCTGGTGGAGGAGTGCGGGATCGAGATGGCGCTCCTGCCCCAGCGCGAGCTGCTCCAGGACCAGGTCTTCGCGGGCGTCGCGGCCCTGCCCTGGGACGCGCCCGCCTGGGATGCCGCCGCGCAGCCGGCCCGCGCCCTGGTCGCGCTGGACGCGGAGTGGACGGCGCTGAGCGGGCGCCTGGCCCTGCCCGGGCAGGAGCTGGTCCTGGCCCGCCCCGCGGCGCCCGGCCGGGAGCGCCCGGACGGGATCCTGCTGCTCGCCCTGGACGCGGCGACCGGCGCGGGTGTCCCCGTGGCGCGGCTGGACCCGGGGGACCTTGCCCTCGACCCGCTGGCGCTCGCGGGCTTCACCTTGCTGCCCGGGGACGCCGGGCCGCTGGCCCTCTCCCTGGCGCCCGGGCGGCCCGGTTGGCGGCTGGACCCCGAGACGGGCGCCTCGGCGCGCCTGCCCTGGTCCTCCCCCGCGCCCACGACGCGCTGGCCGCTGGCCGAGCTGGGGGGGCGGCTGCTGGTGCAGGAGGCGGACGATCGCTGGGCCCTGGCCCTGCTCGACCCGGAGAGCGGCGAGGCGCAGGCCGTCGGCTGGGCGCGGGACCTGCTGGTGGAGCGGGTCGCGGTGGACGAGGAGGGTGCCTGGCTGTGGGCCTGGGAGGAGGGGCTGCTGCGGCTGTCGGCCGAGGGGACCCTGTCCGTCGCGGCCGCGCTGCCCGCCGGGGTGGACGCGCGAGACGCGCTGCCGCTGGCCGACGGGCGGTGGGCGGTCCAGGTCGCGGCGCTCGACGCCGCCGACCAGGCCCGGGCCGCCGTCGTGCTGGCCGACCCGCTCGCCGCGGACCCCGTCGACCGCTGGGCCACGCCCGCCGACCTGTGCACGCAGGTGCACGACCCGGGCGCCTGGTCGCTCGCCCCCACGCCCGAGGGCGTCGGCCTGCGCGACGGCCAGCGGCAGGTCGCCCTGGGGGCTCCCCGCGGCCGCTGAGGGCGCTACTCTCCAGGCATGCTCCTGGTCCTGGCCATGCTCGGCTGTCGCCGAGACTGCGCCACCTTCGACGACATGACGGTCGCCGACCCGGAGGGGCTGTTGGTCCCCTCCTCCCGCTGGGGCATCGAGCAGGCCCTGGTCGACTTCGCGACCTGGACCGGGCGCGACGGGGTCTGCGTGCCCGGGATCGAGGTGGTCGACGACCGGGAGGAGTGGTGGGGCGGGCTGTACCGCGGGCCCGGCCGGCCGATCCTGGTCGGCCCCGACCCGGACGGCACCCACCAGCTCACCGTGCACGAGCTGTGTCACGCGCTGGACGAGGACGAGGGCATCGTCGAGGCCCACGGCCGCCTCTTCCACGAGGACCTGCTCGACAGCGACAACTACAAGCGCACGGACACCCGCCGGGCCGAGGTCTTCGCCCGCCTGTGCGACGACGGCCCCCAGCCGGTCGCCCTGCTGCAGCGGCTGCACGACGAGTGTGGGATCGAGGTGGAGGACCTGCTCCAGCGGCAGTTCCTGGCCGAGCACGTCTGGCTGGGCGTGACGCCGACGGACTGGGCCACCCCGGGCTACGACGGCGCCCCGGGGCTGGCGCGGCCCCTGTCGGACGACGGCGCCGCGTGGAACCCGGTGTCCGCCACGACCGAACACCAGGGGTCTCGCTGGACCCTGGCCCGGTATGACACAACGCCCGAGTGGCTGGGAGGGGGACGTCCCGGCGGGCCCGAGGGGCTGTGGCTGGTCGAGCAGGAGCTCGATCAATGGCGGGTCCGCACGCGGGTGCCTGTCGATCTCGCGCCCTTCTCCATCGACGTGCTCGACACCCAGGGGCTGTACCTGGTCCCGGGCGACGATGGTCTGTACGTGATGGCGCGCGCTGGCGACCGTCCATCCTGGCACCTGGATCCGGCCACTGGCCAGCTCACGCGCGTGCCGGCGTTGGCGCCGCTTGCGTGGGAACAACCCGTCGCCGTCGCTGCCGGCCGGGTACTCCGACGAAGCTGGGTGGATCCGGAGCTGCCCACCGTGACGCTGCACGAGCTGGCCGATGGCAGCCCCGTGCCGCTCGACCTGCCCCTCGATCCCTGGGGGCAGGCCTACCACGCCTTCACCCCGGTCCTGGACGGTTCGTCGGTCTGGACCTGGGAGCTGGAAGGGCTGGCCGAGCTGGATCTCGCCTCGGCCACAGTCCGGCTTCGCTACCCCCTCCCCCCCGACCAGTCCATCGGCAGCGCGGTTCGCTCCGCGGACGGCCGCTGGGGGCTGGAGCACTGGATCTACCCGACGGCCCGCGGGCCGGTCGGAACCGTGCTCCTGCTCGACCCCCTCACCGGGCAGACCCAGGCCCCCGAGCACCTGTGTGAGCAGGTCTTCGACCCCTACACCGAGAGCCTGGTCGCCACCAGCGATGGCCTGGGGATCCTGTCGTACGACACCGACGGGCTGGGACCGGACCGCGACACGATCCGGGTCCTCGTCGAGTAGGCGCTACTCCTCCGCGAACAGGTTCAGGCTCAGCACGTACAGGCCCTCGGTCCAGGTCCCGTCGTCGTTGTAGAGCTTGCGACTGTCCGTGATCTCCACGTCGAGGTTCGCGAAGACGGCCGAGAGGGGGTCGCCTTCCGCGCCCGAGCCGGCCAGGTCGCCCAGCAGGCTGTCGAGGTCGAAGTCCAGGAAGCCGCCGGCCAGGCCGATCATCGTGCCCATGTACTCGCCCAGGCCGGCCACCACCTCGTCCTCGGTGTAGCTCTCCGGATCGGCGCCGTAGTACAGCAGGGCGCCGCCGGGCACCTCGACACCGAGATCCAGCGCGGTGCCCCCCTCCAGGCCCAGGTTGATCGTGACCTCCAGGCTGGCCTCCAGCCAGTCCTCGCAGTCGCCGCCCTGCTCGACACCCGCCTCGAAGCGGAAGTCGGGCATGTGGAGCTGGGCGACGGGCAGGATGCTCTCCTTCATGCGCACGACGTAGGCGTCGCCCGGGTCCAGGGCCACGCACCAGCCGTCGCCGCTGGGGGCGTCGTCGCCGCCAGGCAGGCCCTCGATGCCCGCGCCGATGATGTCGCCGAACATGCCGCCCAGGTCGAGATCGGCCAGCAGCGAGATCAGCGCGTCCTCCAGCAGCAGCTGGAAGGCGCCCTCGTGCAGGGCCAGGCTGGCGTGGGCGCCGTCCAGGCCGTCGGTCTCGCCCGGGGTGGGGATCGAGGGCGCGCCCTCGTGGGCGGACTCGTTGATGCCGATGCCCAGACCGGCGCCCAGGCCCTGGTCGTCGGTCCACAGGCTGGAGAGCTGCGCCGCGAGCGTGGTGCCCAGCAGGTCGGTCTCGAAGGCCAGCGGCCCGCCCAGCTCGATGACGCCGTACTCCTCGATCAGCCAGTCCAGCAGCAGGGTGGACAGGGGCTCGATGAAGGAGCTGATCGCGTCGACGATCAGCTCCAGCAGCCAGCCGTCCAGGCTGCCCAGCTCGAAGGCGGCCTTGCCGATGTCGATGGCCGCCTCGGAGATGACCAGGGACAACAGCCCCTCGTCGTCCAGCTCGGGGGTCAGCATCACGTCGGCCAGGATCTGCTCGAAGCCGATCTCGATGGGGATGACGATCCAGCCGTCGAGCGCGTTGATCTCGACGCCGAGCGAGACGTTGCCCATCACGACCTGGGCGGCGATGCCGTCCTCGGAGGGCTCCAGGTAGGCCACGGTGGGATCGTGGGTGACGCCCGTCGCGTAGATGTCGACGTAGTCGGTGTCCAGCGAGGGGATGGCGTCGCTGATCATGGTGTCCCAGCCGGTGGCGTCCACGATGCCGCCCACCGCCTCGCCCAGCTTGTCCAGGCCCGCGCCGGTCAGCCGCGCGGTCGCCTCGCCGGGCCAGGACTCCGACGGGTTCGTGCCGCTGAAGACGGGGATGCGCTCGCGGGCGTACTGGCTGGCCAGGGTCGCCTCGACCTCGATCATCCGGTAGTCCAGGCCGTCCATCGGCAGGGTGGTCGTGAAGCTGCCGTCCTCGGCGAGCTGCACGGCGACGCCGTCGACGAGCACGCTGGCCGACAGGGGCGCCACCTTGCCCGTCACCACCGCCGACTCCTCGCCCAGGAAGAGGCCGTAGGAAGGCGAGGTCACCTCCAGCGACAGCACGTGCGGCGAGGCCGTGAGCGCGTAGTCCGAGCTGCGGCAGCCGAGCAGGCCGAGGGCGACGGGGAGCAGGGTCACGACCATGATGTCTCCGGATGTCTGGGCCGCAGCACTATAGCCGACCAGGTGACGGACGGGTGAAGCGCGGGGCGGCGTGCGTGCCTGCAGATCCGGGGCTACCCTGCCGGCGATGCCCACCATGCTCCTGCCCCTGCTGGCCCTGCTCTCCTGCGGCGAAGACGGCGGCGACGCCCCCGGCCCGGTCCGCCTGGACCGCCCGATCGAGGCCCGCGACGACCAGCCCGACACCGTCGTCGTCATCGTCGTCGACACCCTGGCCCGCCGCTACGTGCAGCCCTGGGAGCAGGACTGGCAGACCACGCCCGAGCTGGCGGCCTTCTTCCAGGACGCCACCGTGCTGGCCGACACCCAGGTCACGCGCGGCCTGACGGGCGTGTCGGTCAGCTCGATCAGCAGCGGCACCTACCCGCGGGTGCACGGCGTGCGGGACAACCGGGACTGGGAGAGCCCGTGGAACCCGATCCTGACCGAGATGTTCCAGGACGCCGGCTACACCACGCTCGGCTACGCGGCCAACACCTGCCAGTTCATCGACCGCGGCGTCGACGAGCGGATGTGCACCTGGAACTGGGAGGTGCCCGACGGCTACGAGACCCAGGCCGCCCGCGACCAGGCGCTGGTGAGCGGCCTCAGCGACAGCCTGCGGGCGCGCGATCCCGACGAGAAGCTGTTCGTCTGGCTGCACCTCATCAACCCGCACGACCCCTTCAACCCCGAGGAGGAGTGGTACGACGAGTTCCACCCCGAGGAGTACACGGGGGAGTTGGACCCCGAGGACGAGGCCCAGCTCGACGCCTGGATCCTGGAGGGGCAGGAGCTGACGGCCGAGGACCAGGCCCACCTGGACGCCGTCTACGCCAGCCAGGTCCGCGACATGGACCGGCAGCTCGGCGACCTGTTCGACGTGCTGGCCGAGACCGGGCGGTGGGACGACAGCGTCGTCCTGTTCACCGCCGACCACGGCGAGGAGCTGGGCGCCCACCACAGCTACTTCTACCACGGCTGCTCGGCCTACCAGCAGACCATGCAGGTCGCGACGGCCATCCGGGCGCCCGGGCGCCTGCCGGCCGGGCTGTGGATCGACACCCCCGTGAGCAGCGTCGACCTGGCCCCCACGCTGGCCGACCTGGCTGGCATCGGCTGGGAGGGCTACCGCGACGGCGAGACCCTGCTCTCCGAGCTGCAGACCGGCGTGGTCGAGGAGCGGCCCGTCTTCTTCGAGCGCTCGCTGTCCACCGCCGGCGTCGTGTACCAGGGGCACCGCTACATCCTCGACGTGAACGAGGGCTTCGACGAGTGCAAGCCCTTCGACCTGTCCGACGCCGTCTTCCCCGGCGAGTACGAGGAGCTGTACGACCACGCGCTGGACCCCGACGAGCAGCTCAACATCGCCGCCGACGACGAGCAGACCCTGGCGGAGCTGCGCGAGCTGACCTGCGAGTGGATCACAAGCGACGTCTGGGTGAGCCTGCGCTCGGACGAGACCCACCCGCTGGCCACCGCCTGCCGCGACGTGCTGGGCATCGAGTGGACGACCGAGGACGAGGACGGCGGCGGGTGCAGCGCCCTGGGCGGCGGAGGCGGCCTGCTGCTGGCGCTGGCCGGGCTGCTGGGCACCCGTCGGCGCCGCTGATCAGCTCCCGGTGAGCTCGCGCTGGCGGGCCTCGCGCGCCCGCAGGCGCATGGCGCGGCGCTCCTCGGCCTGGCGCGCCCGGCGCCGGGCCTCGGGGTCCGCACCCGGATCGAAGGGCGGCAGGCTGCGCGTCCTGCCCTCGGCGTCCAGCGCGACGAAGGTCAGGTAGGCGCTGCAGCAGTGCTGCCGGGACCCCGTGCGCGGGTCCTCGGCCTCGATGCGCACCCCCACCTCCATGCTGCTCCGCCAGGCCATGTTCACCTGGCTCTGCAGCACGACCACCATGCCCTGCTTGACCGCCGCCAGGAAGTGGAGCTGGTCGATGCTGGCGGTGACCACCGCCCCCCGGCTGTAGCGCTGGGCGCTCACCGCCGCGCAGACGTCGATCCAGGCGGCGATCTGCCCGCCGAAGACGGTGCCGTGGGCGTTGGTGAACTGGGGGAGGACGATCTGGGTCATCACGGTCTGGTGGACCGCGGGGGCGATGCCGGCGGGGGTGGTCATGCCGGCTCCCTATCGAAGCGCGACATGCGGTGACACAGGTCACGACGTGCAACGCCTGCCCCCCGCGTCGCGTGTCGAGACACTGGCCGATGTAACGCTTCGATGCAGAGCTCCGAGGGTCCCATGCAGCACAGCGCCTTGGCTTGTCCGGCTCGCCGCCGGCGTGGCAACTACAGCCTGATGGTGGCGGTGGCCACGGTCGCGATCCTGGCCATGGGGGCGCTGACGATCGACGTGGCCTACATGCGCCTGGCCCAGGCCCAGGCCCAGGACGTCGCGGACGCGGCCAGCAACGCGGCGCTGATCGTGCTCCGCCAGACGGGCAGCCAGTCGCTGGCGCAGCAGGCCGCCGAGAAGGTGATCGCGTCCAACGAGGTGGCGGGGCACCGCCCGGAGCTGGCCGGGATCACCTTCGGGCACTGGGACGCCGAGGATCCGGCGCCGGAGCTGGTCGAGAGCGGCGCCAACCCGAACGCAGTGCGGGTGGTGGTCGCACGGGAGGGGGACCAGGCGGTGCCCCTGTCCCTGTCTCGGCTGTTCGGCAAGGAGGAGTTCGAGGTCCGCGCCTCGTCGACCTCGGCGACGCGCAGCTTCCAGATCGTGTTCGTGATGGACATCACGAACTCCTGGAACGAGCGGGACTTCCTGCACGCCAGGGAGGGCGCGCTCGTGTCGCTGGGCATGCTGGCCAACACGGCGACCGGGGTCGACGAGGTGGGCATGACGAGTTCACCAACCGCTTCGCCTAGGAGTACACGCCCTTCACCCAGCTTGCCGTCGCGTCCCAAGCCAACGCCGTCGAGGACGCGTGGGCCGAGCTGAGCACGGCCAGCAAGGCCGGCGTGGACAGCAACCACGGCGACGGCAAGAACTGCACCCTGCACACCGGATCGCGCGAGAACGACTTCAGCTACAAGTCCAAGGGCGGCTGCTACCCGAAGATGCCGCGCGAGTACCGCGACGAGCCGGGCACCGACCACAGCACCGGCATGCTGCTGGCCAAGCAGATGTTCGAGGAGTCGCTGTCGGTGGCCGACTACCGCGCGATGATCGTGCTGACCGACGGCCAGCCCAACGGCCTGGGCGCCGCCGGGGTCAAGCGCGGGCAGGCCGGCTACGTCGAGACCCGCTGGCGCGAGTACCTGGGGCCCGCACCGCGCTCGACGGCGCAGATCCGGACCGCCAGCATCGAGGCAGCCGAGCAGATGTGGGACGACCTGCGCGTGCACACCTGGGTGATCTCGTTCGTGGCCGACGACTGGATGATGGACCAGATGGCCCAGGGGGACGGCTACTACGTCCGCACCAGCAACCCCGCCGACCTGGAGCCGATCATGGCGCAGATCATCAGCGAGCTGCCGCTGGCCATCGTCGAGTGAAGGCGCCGACGACGCCCGCCGCCGCGGTCACCGCCGCCGGGGTCCGCGCTCCCGTCCCATGCCGAAGTCGTAGCCCGGGTAGGCCCGCCACATGCACCGGCCGCGCTCGTCGCGGAAGGTGAAGCCGGCGATGCGCCCGCAGGGGTCGACGATCACCCGCACCTGGCCATCCTGCGTGGTCTGGCGCGCGGCGTAGGCCGTGGCGTGCGGGGTGGCGGGCACGAACTGCACGGAGGCGACGGTGTCGCTCTGTTCAGCGACCACTTCGCTGGCGACGCTGTCGTGGGGACCGTGCATCGTCCGCTCCTCGGCCTGCCGGGATGGTACCTCGCGGTGCACCGTGGAACGGTGAAATCGCGTGAAGGGGGCCCAAAGGACTCGCAAGGTCTTGGGATCGTTCCCGGTTGCCCGCGGTCGGGCGACGGGCCGCCAGGGCCGGTCGCGGCGCGCCGCCGGGGCCTCAGCGCACGGGGCTGAAGCCCCGGTCTCCCCAGATGTCCAGGTAGCCCTTCCAGACCCCCTCGCAGCCGTCCCGCAGCCGGCAGTCGGCGCAGGCCGCGGGCTGGCCCTTGAGGTCCCGCTTCTTGCGGTCCTGCCAGTTGAAGCGCGCGCGCTGCTCGGCCGCGTCGAACTGCACGACGGTGCTGGGGTACTGCTTGCCCCGCCCCTCGCCCGGCGGCACCTTGCCCGGCGGAATGACGTCCCCTCCGCCGCTGCGGATCGAGCAGGCCGTCGAGAGGTCCCGGTACTCGCCCATGTAGCGGCGCAGCAGGGCCTCGCTGCCGCGGAGCGCGGGCGGCAGGACGCACATCGGGAAGCCGCCGAAGGTGAAGGTGCGGCGGAAGTGGTGCTCGTTGAGCAGGATGGCCTTCACCAGCAGCGGGACGACCTGCTCGTAGCGGGGGGTGAGCTCGGCGTCGCCCTCGGCGTAGCCCTCAGCCCGGATGAAGTTCACCCGCAGGTCGGACAGGCCCAGGTCCCGGTAGAAGAACTGCATCATCTTCGGCAGGGCCGCGGCGTTCCAGCCGTTGAGCACGATGTTGACGGACAGGCCGTCGGGCAGGTGCCCCTGGGCTTGCTGCTTGTGCCGCAGGTAGCGCAGGGCCTCGACCTTCTTGTCGAAGTTGCCGGGCACCCGGGTCAGGCGGTCCTCGAGCGCGGCCGTGTGCCCGTGCATCGAGACCGTGACGCGCGTCAGGCCCGCGTCCAGCAGGCGGTCGGTGAAGTGCGGAAGCCGCAGCTTGGTCGCGTTGGTCGCGATGGCGACGCGGGTGAAGCCGAGCTTGCGGGCGTAGGCGACGCTGTCGACGATCCGCGGGTAGGTGGTGGGCTCGCCGCCGAGGAAGCCCACGCTGCGGTAGCCGTCGGCGTAGAAGCGCTCGAGCTCGGCCTGCATCTGCTCGAAGCGCATGTAGCTGCGGTCTTCCTGCTTGGGCAGGCCGTCGATGCAGAAGACGCAGCGGTTGTTGCACGCCTTGCCGATGTTGATCTCGACGTTGCGGCGCGCGTCGCGATCCGGGTTCCAGGGCTGGTTGCCCGGGGTCGGCTGCGGCAGGCTGGGGGCGGCGGTGGGCTGCACGGAGGCAGTGTAGCCCGAGGGGTCGCCCCCGCAGCCTCAGCCCGCGCCGCCCGAGAAGGGGCGCAGCTCGTCGGTCTGGAAGGACAGGGCGTAGAGGTCGTTGACGCCCATGCAGACCTCGCGGCGCGCGCAGCCCTCGCAGGCGGGCACGTGGGTGCGCTTGCGGTCGGGCGCCCAGGAGTAGATCCCCGCGAAGGCCACCTTGCCGGGGACGGACTGCCACTCGACGGTGACGCGGGGATCCCAGTGCAGGTCGTTGCTGCAGCTCCAGTGGGGGCCGAGCAGGCACATCGGCACCCCGAAGAAGCGCAGCACCGCGTCGGGCGCGCGCGCGGGGAGCAGGGGCAGGATGCGGGCGAGGTCGGCCAGCCGGGGCGCGAGCTCGGTGAAGCGGTCGAAGCCGCCGCCCTCCGCCGTCAGGTTGCTCACGACGATGAGGCGCGCCCCCAGCTCGCCCAGCAACGCCACCGTGTCGGGGAGCTGCTCGATGTTGCGCGCGGTGACGACCGTGTTGGCGAACAGGCCGAAGCCGGGCTGGCGGCGCGCGAGGCGCATGGCCGCCGTCACGGTCTCGAAGCTGCCGACGCGGCCGGCGAGCGCGTCGTGGACCGCGGCCGAGGGGCCGTGCACGCTGAACAGGGCCTCGTCGAGCCACGGCAGCGCCCGCTCCGCGAAGTCGGGACGCGAGAGCATGGTCCCGATGGTCCCGACGCTGGTCCGCATGCCCAGGCGGCGCGCGAGCTGCAGGGCCTCGACGAAGCGAGGATGGATCGTCGGCTCGCCCCCCGTGAAGTGCACGGAGCGCACGCCGCGGCTGGCGTGCAGGCGGAGCACCGTCGCCACGCGCCCCCAGGTCACCGGGAAGGCGCGGTAGGACGCCATCCGGTGCTCCTCGCTGCAGAAGGCGCAGCGCTCGGGGCAGTGGTAGGTCAGGTGCAGCTCCAGCCGCTGCATCACCTGCCCCTTGGGACCGATCCAAGGGCGCGCGTCGGCCGACAAGCCCAGCTCGCTCTGCTGGGTCGGGCTGGGCAGGTGACCGGGGGACGCCGCGGGCGAGGTCATCGCGTCAGCCCCCGCCGGTGGCGGCGCGCGGGCCCCGGCGCTTGGAGGCCAGCCACGCCGGGTAGAGGCCGCGCACCAGCCGGGTCAAGGCGGCGTCGACCGCCTGGGTCGACGCCCAGACCCCCTCCGGCAGCGCCTGGCGCAGCAGCTCCTCGACCCGGGCGGCGCCCGCCGCGAGCGCATCGGGCGTGGGGGGTTCGTCCAGGCTGCCCAGCCGGGTCTGTCCACGCAGCCCGTCGAGCTGGCCCGACAGGCCGACGTTGCTGGGGTGGACGCTGCGGTCGGCGTCCACGACCAGGCCGGTGTTGAAGAAGGGGGTGGGCGCCCAGGTGAACAGGTTGCGCAGGTAGAGGGGGCGGCCGGCGGCCCACTCCGCCCGGATCCGCTGCCCGATGGCCGAGAAGCCCGCCTCCAGCGCGTCGAGCTGGGCGGGCCTCCACGGCAGGTAGTAGCCGGGCAGCAGGTTGAAGCGGCGGAAGCCCAGCTCCAGCAGGTGGGCGAAGTTCTCGGCCGCCCGGGGAGCGGTCGAGGGCGCGATGGTCTGCGTCACGACCAGGCGAGGGGCGCGGAGCAGCGCGGGCAGCAGGTCCCGCACGTGCTGGTAGCTGTCGGCCACCCCGGGCAGGGCGCGGCGCAGCCCGCGGTGGTCCTCGGGCCGCCCGTCCAGGCTCAGGGTCAAGATGACCTTGGGCCGGGCCGCGAGGAGGTCGAGCCAGCCGGCGTCGAGCCCCAGCCCGTTGGTGCTCAGGTAGACGCGCCGGATCTCGGGGCGGGCGCTGGCCTCCTCGATGGCAGCCCGCACCACCTGGGGCACCAGCAGGGGCTCGCCGCCGAAGAGCTTCACGTCGCCCGGCCGGCGCGCGTCCACGTAGCGGGTGGCGAACAGCGAGACGGCCGCGCGCGCGTCCTGCTCCGTCAGCGAGGGCCAGCCGTCCTTGGCGGTCGGGCAGTAGGCGCAGCGCAGGTTGCAGGCCCGCGTCACCGTCAGGATCATCGACGGCGGCATCGCCGCTGGCGCCGGGAAGGTCTCCCCGCGCGTCCCCTCACCCAGCACCGGGGCCGTCGGCTCCGCGCTGGGACCTACCACTGCCCGTGGGAGCCGTGGCTGCCGTGGGAGCCGTGGCTGCCGTGGGAGCCGTGGCTGCCGTGCGAGCCGTGGCTGCCGTGCGAGCCGTGGCTGCCGTGCGAGCCGTGGCTGCCGTGCGAGCCGTGGCTGCCGTGCGAGCAGTGGGCCGCGAGCTGGATGCCGCCGCTGGCGGGGTCCGCGAGCAGGGCGTCCGCCTTGAGCAGCAGCTCGCTGCTGGCGTCGAGCTCCCCGGCGCTGGCCGCTTCGGTCCGCTGCAGGAAGTCGGCGGGCTTCTTGTCGATGGCGGGGAGCTTGGCGCTGCCCTTGTCCAGGTCCTTGGTGCTCATGCCGACCTCCTAATCGTTGCCCGTGGCCGGCGGAGGAGTCTCCCGCGGCCGCGTGATCGTCCAGCGCTGGAAGATGCGCGCCAGGCTGCCGTCGTCGTCGGCCGCCAGGCGCTCGAAGAGCATGCGGGCGATGCCCATGTGCTGCATGCACTTGGGGGTGTTGGGCCGCTGCCCGAACAGGTCGCCGGCCTGCATGTAGTTGTGCAGCGGGCGGACCCCGCAGTAGGGCGCGTTCCAGCACTCGTGGCACTGCGGCAGCCCGTCGAGCAGGCTGGCCACGGCCATGGCGCGCACGGTCGGGTGGCGGATCGCGTCCTGGATGCTGGTCTCGCCCACGCGCCCCAGGGCGAACATGGGGTTGCCCATGGCGTCGATCATCCGCCCCTCGTCGCTGGGGAAGATGGTGCCGTCGTAGTTGTAGGCGATCTGCCCCGTGCCCGCGCCGATCGGCGAGCGGATGTCGACGAAGTTGGGGTCGTCCGGGGTCAGCATCTTCTGCAGGAACAGGGCCGCCGTGCCCTCGATGATCTGCACACCGTCGCGGTTGAGCTGGATGATGTGGTCGAGCGCCTCCTCGTAGAAGCGCAGGAACTCGGGCATGTCCACGCCCACCACCTTCCAGGTCTTCGTGATGAAGCCGAAGGGGTTGAGCGGCCGCAGGTAGATGTTGCGGATGCCCAGCGACACGTACAGGTCGATCACCTCCCGCCAGTGGTCCATCGTCTTGCGGGTGGTGGTCATCAGGGCGTCGACGTGCCACAGCTCGGGATCGCGTCCCAGCTCCACGTACCGGCGGTTGAAGTAGGAGATCCACTTCATCACGGTGTCGTAGGCGCCCGCCCCCTTGCCGGTCCAGGGGCGGTTCCAGTCGTGCACGTGCTGCGGACCGTCCAGGCTGGTGCACAGCAGCACGTCGTTGGCCAGCAGCCACTCGGCCTTCTCCTCGTCCATGCAGGTCATGTTGGTGACGAGGCTGAAGTCCAGCGTCTTGCCTTCCTGGCGGTTCTTCTCCCGGCCGTACTCGACGACGAACTTGATGACGTCGAAGTTGACGGTCGGCTCGCCGCCCTGGAACTCGAAGGCGATGTAGGGGCTGGGCGACTGCATCGCCGTGTCGACCACCTTCTTGGCGGTCTCCAGGCTCATGTCGGTGTCGACCCGGTCCATGTCGGTGCGGGAGGCGTGGCAGTACTTGCAGGACTGGTTGCAGCGCAGCGTCGCGATCACGACGTGCAGGTGCGGCCCCATGCCCAGCCAGCGCTTCTTGCGCCGGAAGCGCTCGGCCACCGCTTCGGCGTCCATGCCGTCCCGCACGAAGCCCTTGGCCAGCAGGGCGGCGTGCTCGGCGTGGTCCGGGCCCAGTTCCCCCGCCAGCAGCGCCTGGAAGTCCGGCTCGGAGAGCAGGTGCCACTCGCCCGTGTCGTGGGTGAGGAGCACCTTGCCCGCCATCCGGCCGAAGCGGAAGGGCCCCAGCGCGTCGGCGTCCAGGCGCGGGTGCTGGAGTCGGAGGCTGCCGGTGCGCATCAGGTCGTTCCCCCGCCGTCGCCCCGCAGGGTCGCCTCGGCCTGGTTCCGCCGGACCACGGTCTCCGCGAGCACGTGGTTGCAGAAGTGGTCGACCAGGACGTCGGCCACGTCCGGGTCGACCTGCTCGAAGCGCACCGTCAGCTCGTGCTCCGAGGGCAGCACGGTCACGCGCGCCACGCCGGCGTACTGCGAGGCGACCGCCTCGACCGCCCCGTCGTCGTAGAGCGAGCGATGCAGAGAGACCTCAGGAGCCACCGCCACCCTCCCGCTCGGCGGGCGCGTCCCAGGGCACGCTGATCTCCAGGTCGTCCTGGGCCAGCTCCTCCTGGTCGAGCTCAGCCAGGAGCTGGTCGATGCTGGACCGGGTCGAGGTGCTGAAGAAGGCGCGGGCCATGTAGTACTCGCGGATCTTCCGGGTCGAGTCCCCGATGCGCACCCGCAGGACCTGGTTGAGCAGCTCGTTGGCCAGCTCGCCGGCCAGGGCCTCCAGCGCGGCGGGATCGGTCGGGCCCTTGGGCTTCAGCCGCACCTCGACCTGCTTGTCCGCCGACCGGTGCAGGTACACCCAGCAGCGGTCCACGAACAGGTAGGCGGCGCCGTAGATGGCGTCGAGGGGGTACAGCTCCTCGTCGACGCGCAGGGCCACGCGCCGGCCGTCCTCCAGCCAGGTCAGCTCGTCCACCAGCGCCTCGGCCGGGGTCGAGGTCTCCACGCTCACGTCGCTCACGTCAGGCTCTCCGGGCCATAGGCCAGCAGGCGCTCGTCGTGCGGCTCCATCCGGGCCAGCTCGCCGAGGTCCCCCTGCGAGGACAGCTCGTTGGACCGGATGTGGGCCGCGAGCCCCATGACCACGCGCCCCAGGGACTCGTCGGTGGGCTTGTCGCCCTGCCCGCCGTCCATGAGCACCAGGTCCAGCAGCTCGGTGTGCGCCACGCCCCGGGGGCTACCCCGCCGGTGGCAGAGGTGCACGCGGCCGACCGCGCCGTCGCGGTGCTGCAGCGTGAGCACGCTGGCCCCGCGCTCCACCGCGCCGAGGTGGGCGACGAACCAGCCCGCTCCGACGTGCGAGCCGCGGGTCAGCGGCGCCAGCAGCCACCACGGCCCTGCGCCGGCCTGGGGCGAGGGAGGGGCCGACGAGCGCCCGGCGTCGGACGCTTCCGCCCCGCCGGGCGCGGGAGGCAGGCTCGAACCCACGGCGGCGGTGCCGACCACCACCGTGGCCACCGCCGTTCCCAGGCCGATCTGCTGCAGGACCTTGCGACGAGAGTCCATCACCACACCCCGTTCGTGATCTCGAGCTCGTAGTGCTGGCAGCTCATGGAGACCGAGCCCTTGCGCACCACCTTGATGTAGAAGTCCCGCGAGTCGTCCGCGCAGGTGTTGTAGAGCGCCGACCCGCCGCTGCAGGACCGCGTGTCCGAGGGGATCGTGTGCACTCCCTCGCCCTTGTCCTGGTTGAACCAGGAGTACTCGTTCGTCGCCGTCGCGCACTCGACCGCGGTGCTGTCGTAGGAGTCGTCGTAGACCGTGAACTCGTAGGTCGAGGCGCCCTCGACCAGCTCGACGGCGAACTTGAAGTAGTCGATGCCCGCCGAGACGTCGTCGCTGACGTCGTCGCTGGCCGTGACCCGGTACCAGTCGGCCTCGTCCCCCTCGAGCATGTTGCCCTCGATGGAGATGGTGTCGACGCCGTCGTCGGAGATGCTGCTCCACTCGCTGATGGCGTCACGCCCCTCGTCGCCGTAGCCGGCGCTGTCCTCGAAGGTGTCGTAGGGGTCGCAGACCTCGGTGCTGACGGTGTTGCTGTCGGCCGAGGTGTTGCCCGCGGAGTCGGTGCAGGTCGCGTAGCACTCGTTGACCTCGCCCCGGCTGAGCGTCGTCGACCAGGAGAAGGTGCCTCCCGAGGTGCAGGTGTCGGTGTCCGACCAGCTCGACAGCGAGTCGCTGCAGTAGAAGGTCAGGTCGCAGAGCGCCTCGCAGGTGCCGGTCAGGGTGACCGACTCCTCGTTGCGGTAGGCGAAGGGCGTGTTGATCTCCGGCGCGTCCGGCGCCGTGCCGTCGTTGATCGTGACGTAGTCGCTGGCCGAGGTCCCGTCCTCCTCGCCGTCGTTGGGGGTGACCACGCACTCCCAGCCCTGGCCGTGGGCGGTGTAGCTGCTGTCCACGGTGTTGGTCGTGACCGTCGAGAGGGCGCCGTCGCGGTACCACTCGTAGCGATACTCGATCCGGTCGCCGTCGGCGTCGGTGGAGGCCGTCAGGACCTCGCAGTAGAGGTCGTCCTCGGGCTCGGGGCGCTCGGGCGAGATGCCCACGACGGGCGCGGTCGGCTGGGCGTTCTCGATCTGGGTGGTCGGGCTGGTGACCGGGGTGCCGTCGACGTAGCTGTCGTAGGGCGTGATCTGGACCTGGACCAGGTCGCCCTTGGTCGTCTTGGCCGCCGGGTAGGTGCCGGTCGTCTCGCCGGTGTCCACCGTGCCGTTGACGGTCCACTGGTAGCGGTAGCGCTCGCTGTCGCCGTCCTGGTCGAACCAGCCCGACGGCGAGGCGACCAGGTCCACGGTGGTGTCCGGCGCCGAGGGGGTGATCGCCACCGAGTCGACCGAGGGCCCCGAGTTCTCCACGGTGATCGAGTCGTAGCCCGGGTCGCCGTAGCCATAGCCGTCGTTGGGGTAGGCGTAGACCTCCCAGTACTGCCCGCGCACGGTGACGCCGCGGCTGACGGTGTCGTTGCTGCCCGACTGGTAGAGGGCGCCCCCCAGGTACCAGTCGTAGCGGTAGGTCACGGCGTCACCCTCGGGATCCGCCGCGTCCGCGGTGACCACGGCCACCAGGCTCTCGCCCGACGCGGCCGGCTCGGGCGAGATGACGACCGAGGGCGCCCCCGGGCGCGCGTTGACCGACAGGGTCGCGGTGTCCTGGTCCGTGCGTCCCGCGCTGTCCGTGACCTCCACCGTGATCAGGTGGTCGCCGTTGCTCAGCGTGCCGGCGGCGGTCCAGGCCCCCGAGGAGGAGGGCGCGGCCGACAGGCCGAGGTCGCCGTCGACCGACGAGCGGACCGAGACCACCAGGTCCTCGGAGGAGTCCTCGGCGTCGGCCACCTGGGCCTCGAAGACGATGAGATCCCCCGGCTCGAAGAAGTCCCCGGAGGCCGGCGTCACCAGATCGATCGAGGGAGGCGTGTTCTCCTCGATGACGACCGACACGGTGGCGCTGGCCGTGTCCAGCCGGGGGTCGGTCACCGTGACGGTCACGGTCTGCTCGCCGACCTCGTCGAAGGTCCAGTCGCAGGTGGCGGTACCGTCGGAGTTCACCGGCGCCGTGGTGCACATCGTGGAGGTGCCCGTGACCCAGGCGTGGTCCAGGTCGGAGAGCGCCGTCTCGTCGAAGACCTGGGCGAGCGCCTCGAAGCGCACCGACTGGCCCTGGAAGAAGCGCGCACCCTCGGAGGGCGAGGTGATGGTCACGGCCGGCGGCTCGTGCCGGATGTTGACCGTCTTGTCGCCGCTGCAGCCCGCCATGAGCAGGGCCAGCAGCGCCGCGCCTGCGACAGGCGCAGGTACAGCGTGGCGGTGCGAGGGGACACTGCAGGGCATCGCCGGCTCCGGGAACTCGGACTCGGAGCCTACAGGAACCCGGAGGGGTCCGCAAGCGCCGCGTCAAGATCACCAAGCGTCGCAGGGGCCCGGGGGCGACCACCTCAAAGCGCGCGTTCGAGGGCCGCGGTCCGGCGCTCCAAGGACGGCTGCTCGGTCGGGCTGCGCCGCCCCCGCCGCGCCTGGATCCGCTCGAGCAGCGCCGGCTCGGGGTCGCGGCCGAGCACCGCGCGCACCACGGGCAGCGGGTCCTCGAAGACCGGCGACAGCTCGCGCTCGTCGAAGGTCCGCGCCATGCTGAACATCCCCGCGCAGACCGGGTCCCACCGGCAGGCGTCGCAGGCCCGCCCCTTGCCGTGGAGGAACTCGAGCTGGTGCACGAAGCCCTTGCCGTCGAGGAAGCGGATGCAGCGCTCCTCCTCCTTGACGATCTTGCGCGTCTCGGTGCTGGCCCAGGCGAAGCGGCGCATGAAGCACAGGGGCACGCGCTCGGCCCGGAAGGTGCGTCCCGTGCGGTGCAGGTACTCCATCGCCAGCTCCAGGCTCACCATGAACTCGTGGTGGCGCGGCACGCAGTCGGGGTTGTCCTCCGCCCGGTTCCCGTCCGGGTCCATGTTGTTCCACACGAAGTGCCGGATGAAGGGGAAGCGGTCGCAGAGCCACATCACGGTCTCGTGGAGGTGGTCGGCGTTGTAGGCGCAGATCACGGTGTTGATGTCGGCGGTGATCCCGACCTCGGGCACGTGGCCCAGGCACTGCACCAGGGTCTCCCAGGCGCGCGGGTACTGCGTGATCCAGTCGTGCACCTCTCGCCGGTGGGAGTGCAGCGAGACGTGGACGTGCTGCAGGCCCGCGGCGACGCACTCGCGGAAGAAGCCCAGGTCGGCCAGCCGCTGGCCGTTGGTGATCATGCGGTTGTACAGCCCCCGCTGCGTGGCGTACTCCAGGGCCGGGAAGAGCAGCGGGGACAGCGTCGGCTCCCCCCCCGTCAAGATGATGCCGTCGTAGCCGAGCTCCACCAGCCCATCGACGTGCTCCCGGAGCTCCTGCTCGGTCAGGTCCACCCCCGTCGGCGGGTTGCTGCAGAAGCGGCACCGCTGCAGGCAGTTGCGGGTGAGCTGGAGGTAGCCGAGGTTCGCCATGCCAGCTCCGGTCCGGGCGGGGTCGGTCGTTCCACCGATGCGGTCAGGGCGCGCCGGCGGGCAGGGTGAACCTACACGGGCGAAGTGAACTTGGCAGCGGGAGGTGCAAGGCGCCGTCGCGGGCGGTATCGTCTGCGCTCTCTCGGGAGCCCCGCCATGCCCCTGGTCGCCCCTTTCCTGGCCATCTTCGCGCTGGCGTGCAGCAGCGACGGCAAGATCACCGCCTACACCGAGCCGCCGGAGGTGACGATCACCACCCCCGCCGACGGTGCCGAGGTGCTCCAGGCCGTCGCCGTGTCGATGCGCGGCCTGGTGGTCGACAAGGAGTTCTCCGACAGCCTGTCCAGCCTGACGGCGCAGTGGAGCGTCGACGGCGAGGCCATCTGCGAGGGGTCCTACGTCGACGACGGCGGCAACGTCGCCTGCGTCCACACCTTCGCGGTGGCCGGCACGGTCGAGCTGGCGCTGACCGTCACCAACCCCGACGGCGCCTCGGCCACCGCGACCTCCGAGGTGGTGGTCCTGCCCAACGCCGCCCCGACCGTGGCCATCGAGCTGCCCGACCCGACCGGGCGGTACTACGCCGACCAGCTTCTCTCCTTCCTGGCGTGGGCCAACGACGGCGAGGACGCCGCGACCGACCTGTTCGCCACCTGGACGAGCGACCTCGAGGGCACGCTGGACATCGACGACACGCCCGACGCCGACGGCATGCTGGCCGGAGACACGGTGCTGGGCGAGGGCGAGCACCTGATCACCCTGCAGGTCGAGGACACCACCGGCCTGATCGGCACCGACTCGATCATCGTGGACATCGGGCCGCCGAACAGCCCCCCCTCCTGCGCCATCACCGCCCCCGGCAACAACGACAGCTTCGAGATCGGCAGCACCATCCTCTTCGAGGGGACGGCGACCGACGCGGACATCGACGCCGACGAGCTGACCGTCACCTGGAGCAGCTCCCTGGACGGCGTGCTCTCGACCACCGCGCCGACCTCGGCGGGCACCATGACCTTCGGGGCCAGCGGCCTGAGCGCGGCCACCCACACCATCACCCTGCAGGTCGAGGACGAGCTGGGCGGGTCCTGCAGCGACGCCATCCTCATCTCGGTGGGCGACGGTCCCGACGTGGTCATCGACAACCCGACCTCCGGGGACGTCGAGAACGAGGGCGAGTCGGTCGCCTTCCAGGCGACGGTCACCGATCCCGACGACGCGGCGACCTCGCTGGACATCACCTGGGAGAGCAGCCTGGACGGCGTGCTGAGCACCGCTGGCGCCGACAGCTCGGGCATCACGGCCTTCTCTTTCGCGGGCCTGTCGGTGGGCGACCACATCATCTCGGTCACCGCGGTCGACCCGGAGGGCTACTACGCCGTCGAGAGCGTGCGGCTCACCATCAACGGCCTGCCCGACGAGCCGGTGGTCGAGATCGACCCCGGCGACCCGCTCTCCGACCAGGACCTGACGGCGATCATCACCGCCGACAGCACCGACCCCGAGGGTGACGCGGTCACCTACACCTATGCCTGGCGCCGGAACGGCGCGTCCACCAGCTACATCACCGACACGGTGCCGGCCTCGGCGACCACGCGTGGCGAGACCTGGTCGGTCGTCGTGACCCCCAACGATCCCTACGGCAGCGGGGCCACCGGCACCGACAGCGTGGTCGTCGCCAACGCGCCGCCGTCGGTGGCCTCCGCCGCCATCAGCCCCACGAGCCCGGTCGAGGGGGACACGCTGACCTGTGTCGCGGGCGCGACCTCGGACGCCGACGGGGACACGGTGAGCCTGAGCTACCGCTGGACCGTCGACGGCGTGGCGGCGTCTTCGACCTCCAGCACGCTGTCGTCGACCGCCTTCGAGAAGGGCGACAGCGTCACCTGCAGCATCACGCCCAACGATGGCTACGCCGACGGCACGACCGTCACCTCGGCGGCCGTGACCGTGGGCAACAGCGCCCCCACCATCACCGCGGCCACGCTCGCGCCGACCACGGCCTACGAGGCGTCGACCCTGACCTGCACCCCCAGCGGCGGCACGGACGCCGACGGGGACACGGTCAGCTACCGCTACGACTGGGTCGTGGGCAGCTCGACCCTGGGGCTGGACAGCGCGAGCCTGACGGGATCCTGGTTCGACAAGGGCGACGCGGTCACCTGCGTGGTGACCCCCACCGACGGGACCGACGACGGCAGCCCGGTGTCCTCCAACGTCGTCACGGTCCGGAACACGGCCCCCCAGCTCACCAGCGTGACCCTCAGCCCGACCTCGCCCACCGAGAGCAGCACCATGTCCTGCTCGCCGGGCGCGACCTCGGACGACGACGGTGACAGCGTCAGCCTGACCTACGGCTGGGTGGTGGACGGGGTCGACCTGGGCCTCAGCGGCAGCAGCCTGAGCAGCGCCTGGTTCGGCAGCGGCGACACGATCCAGTGCTACGGCACCCCCGACGACGGCACGACCGCGGGCGCCGCCGTGTACTCGGCGGTCGTGACGGTGGCCAACACGGCCGCGACGGTCGCCAGCGCCAGCATCACCCCGACCAGCCCGGTCGAGGGGGACACGCTGACCTGCGTGGCGGGCACCAGCAGCGATGTCGACGGCGACGCCGTCACGCTGTCCTACCGCTGGGCGATCGACGGCTCGACCATCGCCGCCACTGGCAGCACCCTCTCTTCCACCTGGTTCGGCCGGGGCGACTCGGTCACCTGCACCATCACGCCCAACGACGGGACGACCGACGGGACCAGCGTCACCTCGGCGGCCGTCGTGGTCGGCAACACGGCCCCCAGCCTGGCCTCGGTCAACCTCTCGCCCACTACGGCCTACGAAGGCTCGACGATGACCTGCACGCCGGGCAGCGCCACGGACGTGGACGGCGACACGGTCTCGTACCGCTACGACTGGCTGGTCTCCGGCACCTCGCTGGGCCTGGACAGCAGCAGCCTGTCGGGCTCCTGGTTCGACAAGGCCGACACGGTCACCTGCGTGGTGACGCCGACCGACGGCACCGCCTCCGGCAGCGCGGTCTCGTCGAACACCGTGACCATCCGGAACACCGCGCCGGTCCTGGCCAGCCTGTCGCTCACGCCCACCACCGCGACCGAGAGCAGCACCTTCGCCTGCACGCCGGGCGGGACCTCGGACGCCGACGGCGACAGCGTCAGCCTGAACTACGGCTGGCTGGTCGACGGCGCGGACGCCGGGGTGACTGCGGCCAGCCTGGCGGGCGCGTACTTCGGAAAGGGCGACACCGTCCAGTGCTACGCGACGCCCTACGACGGCGCGACCAGCGGGACCACGCTGTACTCGGCGACGGTGACCGTGTCCAACACCGCGCCCTCGGCCACCGCCGTCGAGATCGCGCCCGTCGACCCCTACACGGACGACACCCTGACGGCGACCGCCAGCGGCTGGACCGACCCCGACGGCGACGCCGAGGGCTACGACTGGCAGTGGTACGTCGACGGCACCGCGGTCAGCTCGGGCGGCACCAGCCGCACCCTGTCGGGCACCAAGTTCTCCAAGCACCAGCTCGTCCACGTGGTGGCCACCCCCGACGACGGCACCGCGACGGGCAGCCCCGTCACCAGCGGCACGGTGGAGATCCTGAACACCGCGCCGACCGCGCCCACGGTGCAGGTCACGCCGACCGACGCCGAGCCCGAGGACGACCTGGTCTGCGGCATCGTCACCCCCAGCGCCGACGCTGACGGCGACACGGTCAACTACCGCTACGAGTGGTGGGTGGACGGGGTCAAGTCGACCGTCACCACCGCCACCCTGGACGAGGCCTACACCGAGGACGGCGACACCTGGACCTGCCGGGTCACGCCCTACGACGACGACGAGGACGGCACCTCGGCCAGCGACGCCCAGGAGGTGGTGGACCGCACGGCGCCCGACCAGCCGGTGATCTCGGCCATCGACGAGTACCGGAACACGACCTCGGTGTCGTTGTCCGGCACGGCCGAGGCCGGCGCGACGGTCACGGTGACCATGGACTGCACCGACGGCACGCTGAGCGAGGTGGACGTCACCGCCTCGTCCGGCGGCACCTGGTCGACCTCGTTCTCGATGGACCGCGGCGAGGAGTGTGACTTCGTCGCCTACGCCACCGACGCCCACGGCAACGTCAGCGGCCTGAGCAACACGGTCACCACCGAGTCCTGCAACCCCTACGACACGCGCGAGGACAGCCTGGGCTACGGCGACACCTGTGTCGAGTCCATCGACGAGTGGTCGGTCCTCACCGACGCCGGCACGACCGTCGTCGAGATCCAGGGCAACATCATCGACACCACCGATGTCGACTGGTACGTCATCGACACCTCGCAGACGGTGCTGACCGCCGGCACCAACGTCTACAACTTCGAGGTGACGCTGACGGAGGGCGCCTCGGACTACACCTTCGAGGTGTACCGCGGCAGCTGCGCGACCGCCGACCTGGAGTGTCCGTCGACGCCGGACCTGACGGACTACGCCTACTTCGCCCAGGACGTGGGCGGCGCGGAGCACTCGATCCCCTCGGACAGCCGCTACTGCTACACGGGCTCGCCCTTCTACAACAACTGCGACGACCTCAGCGACGTGTACTACATCAAGGTCGAGCGGATCAGCACCGCCCTGTCCTGCCAGCACTACGAGCTGTCGATCAGCAACGGCGCCTGGTAGGCGGTCGCGGCGCCGGGGGCGCAAGGGGAAGGGGGCCGGCGGGGCCCCGCCCCTACCGGTCCACCGGGTGAGGGGCCACCTTGACCCGGGTCGGGCCCTTCACCAGCGGCCGGGGCAGCTTGCCCAGCGCGTTGGCCGCGACGGCGAGGGGATCGTCGACAGGCCCGGCGGGCGCCGCGAAGCCCGGCAGCGACGGGTGGGCCGGCTCCAGCGCCTTGCCGTCGCGAACCCGGGGCGGCGGCGAGGGGAAGCGCGCCTGGAGCTGCTCGGCGGCGTCCCGCGCCCAGGCGCCCGTCAGCGGCCGACACTGGCGCAGGCCCTGGTCCCGCACCATCTGGATGTGCACGCCGTCGCAGCGGTCGGTCACCGGGCAGTCGGCGCAGCGCACGGACTTCGCGCGGTAGGCGCGGGTCACGTGCTCCCGGGCCAGCTCGCGGATGGCGATGCGGCCGGTCTGCGGGTCGAAGAGTACCGGCCCCACCCGCCGCACCGGCGCGACCAGCTCCATCCCCGGCGCCTGGCAGGGCGCCAGGCCGCTCACCGGCAGGCGCCGGCCGAGCGCGGCGAAGAAGGCGGCCGGATCGCGCAGGTCGTGGGCCACGGCCTGGGCCAGGTGCTCGAAGGTGGGCTGGTGCACGCGCACCGCCCCCACCAGCCGCTGGGGGTGGGCGAGCATCCACGCCGCCGTGTCCCGGTTCAGCTCGATCTCCACGCGGACGTCCGCCGCGGTCCCCAGCCAGGCGTCCAGCTGGTCGCCGCGGCTGGCGATCAGCCACAGGTCCGGCGGCAGGTCCACCAGGGCCTCGGCCGAGGCCAGGCGGGCCTCCAGGCCCAGCCCCGGCGGCAGGACGGCGGCCAGGGCGTGCAGGGCGGCCAGGTCGGCCACCTCGACCCCGACCCGTCGACAGCCATAGGGCAGGGGCGAAGGCAGCGACAGGGACTCCGGCGAGGTGGCCCCCAGCTCCCACACCTCGAAGCGCGCGGCGTTCAGGTCGGCGACCGTCCGGTCCATCGTCGTGCAGAAGGGCTCGATGAAGCAGTGCACGCACCGGTCGGCGTCGCGGCACTCCATCGCCTTGCCGACGTCGAGGTAGTTGCGGACCATCGTCCCGCGGCCGTTCACCTCGTCCAGCATCTTGTGCGGGTCCTGGATCAGCTCCTCCAGGCCCTCCAGGAAGTGCACCGGGAAGCGGTTGGTCCACACGTAGACGCCGGGGTGCCGGTTGAGCCGGAAGACCTTGTGCAGCACCGGGAGGTGCTCCCGCACGTCGTAGAAGAGCAGGTCGCGGTTCTCGAAGGCGTTGGCCTGGGGGATGACGTGCAGCAGGTCGAACTCCCGCACGCCCACGCTCAGGCACAGCTCCACGATCTTGTCGAGGTGGGCCACGTTCTGCTTGTTGATGCAGACGTCGACGTTGACGATGGGCCCCCGCGGGTCCCGCCGCGCCCGCATCATGCCCTTCATCAGCTTCTGGAAGCCGCCGGGCGTCTGGGTCAGCCAGTCATGCAGCGCCTCGGTGTGGCCGTGCAGGCTGAAGGTGATCTCGCCCAGCCCGGCGTCCCGGCAGGCCAGGTAGAAGTCCCGGTCCGCGAACATCGTGCCGTTGGTCACGGTCTGGACCCGGTCGTAGCCCAGCTCCCGCTTCGCGAAGCGCACCAGCTCGACGAACTGCGGGTGCAGCGTCGCCTCGCCCCCGCTGATGATGACCTTGTCCGCGCCCAGCTCCTCGATGCCCCGGCGCAGCTCGGCCTTGACCTCGTCCACCGGCAGGTAGACGTTGCGCGGCGTGTCGGCGTCCAGGCAGAACAGGCACCGGCTGTTGCAGGCCGTCACCGCGCGCACCCAGTGCTTGGGGCGGTTGGCGATGCGCTCGCGAAGCAGCAGGTCTTCGGTGGTCGGTGCGGCCATGGGCGCAGCCTACCCGCGCGGGCGTGCCAGGGGGAGGGCCGCGTGCCTTCGAGAGGAGGCGCTAGCCGCCGTCCCGCACGGCCAGCGTGGCGCAGGCGCTGGCGCTGGCCACCCAGCAGCGGTCGGGCACGGCCACCACGAAGCCCGCCTCGGGCGCCGCCAGCTCCTGCAAGGTGCGGCCGTCCAGCGAGCGCACCCGGGCGATGATCTCGCCGGCGGGGAAGACCTGGCCCGGCTCGGGCAGGACCTCGAGCACGCCCGCCTGGGTGCAGCGCGGGCCGCTCTCCCGCCGCCAGGGCCCCCCGGGCACCACCGAGGCGTGCGCCGGCGCGGGGCAGTCCACCAGGCCCGCCGCGGTCAGCACGCCCAGCGCCGCCTGCAGCGCCACCTCGACGGCGCGCGGGTCCAGCGCCCGCCGCGGCCCGACCTCCAGCGTCACGGCCGCGATGCCCGGGCCGTTGACCAGCGCGCCGGGCAGGCTGCGGTCCAGCCCGTAGCGGAGGTAGCGGGGCCGAGGGTACTCGCGCAGCACGGTCAGCCCGCTGGCCGCGGCCAGGTCCTGGCAGCGCTGGTCCAGCTCGCGCCGCCCGTTGCCCCGGCAGACCCGGTCCAGGATGGCGTAGGGGATGGCCCGCACGCTGTCGGTGTGCAGGTCGACCAGCAGGTCGGGGGTCCGGGACAGGATGTCGGTCCAGGACGCGTGGGCCAGGCGCTCGGCCATCGACCCGTCGACCGCGCCGGGGAAGCTGCGGTTGGGGTCCCGCTCGTCCCCCGGTACGCCGCGGCTGGCTTCGCGCAGGCCCCCGGGGTTCAGGCTGGGGTACAGGTGCACGCAGCCGCGCAGCAGGCGTTCGGGGAGCAGGTGGCGCAGGCGGTGCACCACGCCGACGCCCGTGCACTCGTCGCCGTGCAGGTTGGCCGTGATCACGGCCACGGGGCCGGGCCGGTCGCTCCGCACGCTGACCACGGGCAGCTCGCCCAGGCCGGGCACGGCGAGGTTGCTCTTCTGGGTCTGGGCGCGGGGCTCCGGCACGGCCCCGGTCTATCCGACCCGGCGCCCGGTCGACCCGGCGGGACCCGCCTTCAGCGCCCCAGCACCCAGCACTTCAGGTAGCGGCTCTCCGGGAAGGACAGGGCCGCCGGGAAGTCCGGCGGCGGGCAGCCCTCGTGCAGCAGGCGCAGCGGCACCTCGGCCTTCTGGCTGCCTTGCAGCACCATCCGCCCGAAGTCCTTGGGCGACAGCCCCCCGTGGTTGCTGGCGACCAGCAGCCAGCCCTGCTCCGACAGCACCCGGCAGCAGCCCGCGACCAGCCGGCCCAGGTCCTGGAGCACCGACCAGTCGCCGCGGGGGCCGTGCGAGAAGGAGGGCGGGTCGGCGATCACCAGGTCGAACTGCTGGCCCTTGCGGCGCAGGCGGTCGAGCGCTGCCAGGCTGTCCTCGGCGGCCCAGGCGTGCAGGGAGGGATCGAGCCCGTTGCGGCGCAGGTTGTCCTGGGCGCGCTCCAGGAAGGCCGAGGAGAGGTCCACCGTCGTGACCGTCGCGCCCTCGGCCGCCGCGAGCACCGAGAAGGCGCCGGTGTGGGCGAAGAGGTTGAGCACGCGCCGCCCCGCCAGGAAGGGGCGCAGCCAGGCCCGGACCTGGCGCATGTCGCAGAACAGGCCCACGTCGTGGCGCAGCCCGGGGCGGACGCCGTAGCGCAGGCCCAGCTCCACCACCTCGATCTCTTCGCCCCCCGGCTGCCCCCACAGCAGCCCGTGGCGGCCCCGATCGGGCGAGGCGGCCCCCTCGGGGCCCTCCGGAGGCGGGCGGTCCGCGCGCCAGATGGCCCGCGGCGCGGCCAGCTCCCGCAGCGACCGCACCAGCGCCGGCAGCAGCACCTCCAGCGACGGGTCCTCCAGCCCGATCGAGAGCTCGTCGCCCCACACGTCCACGCGCACGCCGGGCATGTCGTCGTTCTCGCCGTGCGCCCATCGCCAGGCCGAGGTCGCGGGCGGCAGCACGCGCCGCGCGCGCGCCGACGCCAGCCGCGCGTGCACCAGCGCGTCGTCCACCGGCCCGGCGTCGGACCGCCAGGCCCGCACCGCCACCTTGCCCTCCGCGCCCCACAGGCCGGCGCCCAGCGGCTGCCCCTCGCCCGAGACGAGCTGGACCACCTCGCCCGGCGCGCGCCCCTCCCCTCCGCCGACCACCTCGTCCCGGTACACCCACGGGAAGCCCTTGCGCAGCCAGCCCTCGCTGTAGCCGTTGTCCTGGACCTGGGCGGCCGGCAGCCGCCGCAGGCGCGGCGCGGAGGGGATGGGCGCCGGCCGCGCCCGCTCAGGTGGCCCGCCCGCCCCCCGCCGTCCTCTTCCTCCGCGGTAACCTCCCGACATGCCGACCTCTCCGCCCCCCTCCGTGCCCGGCGCCGGCCCTCGCCGCGGGCTGGCGCCGGAGTTCTTCCAGCTCGTCCAGGCCGCGGTCTACCACGCCGATGGGATGTGGGGCGAGGCCACCTTCGACCTGTACGTCAAGGAGGCCCCACCCGACCAGGGCTACCTGGTGGCGGCCGGCATCGAGCCGGCGATCCAGGCCGTGCTCGACACGCGCTTCTCGCCCGCGCTGGCCGCCTGGCTGCAGCAGCAGCCCCAGCTCCAGGGCATCGGCCCCCGGTTCTTCGAGGACCTGGTCGACTTCGCCTTCGAAGGGGACATCCACGCGGTCCCCGAGGGCACGGTCGTCTTCCCGGGCCAGCCCATCCTGCGCCTCTCCGCGCCCCTGCCCCAGGCCGGCCTGTTCGAGGCGGGCCTCATCCAGCTCGTCTCGCAGGCGACCGGGGTCGCCACCCGCGCCAGCCGCATGGTGACCGCCGCGCGCGGGCGGCCGGTGCTCGACTTCGGCAGCCGGCGGTGCCCGGGGCCCGAGGCGGCGTGGAGCGTCGCGCGGGCGGCCTGCATCGGCGGCGTCGCGGGCACGACCAACACCCTGGCCGCCGCCGACCTGGGCATCCCCGTGGTCGGCGTCGTGGGCGAGACGATCGCGGCGGCCTACGGTGGCCACCTGGCGGCCTGGGAGGCGCTGCGGCTGCACGCCCCGCGGGCCGTCGAGCTGCAGCGGCCGCGCGGTTCCGTCGCCGAGGTGACCCGCCTGCTCGCCAAGGTGGGCGAGGAGCTGCGCACCGTGCGGGTGGACGACGGGGAGCTGGTGGGCGCCGCCGACGCCCTGCGCCGGGCCCTGGACCAGGCGGGCCAGCGCCGCACCCGCATCCTGGGCAGCGGGGGCCTGGACGAGCTGGCGATCGACCAGCTCGTGCGCGCGGGCGCGCCGGTGGACGAGCTGGGGGTGGGGGCGGCCCTGGCCGAGGCGCCCGTCCCGGCCACGACCTACCGCATCGCGGAGCGGGTCGGCGGCCTGCAGCCCGAGCCGGTCACCGGACCCTGGGCCAGCGCCTGGCCGGGACGCAAGAGCGTGGTGCGCCTGAGCGACCACGACGTCATCTGCGAGGAGATCGAGGCCGAGGTGATCGCCGGCGGCGATGGCCTCGTGCTCCTGCAGCCCTGGGTCCGCGCCGGCCGACGGGTCCGCGCGGCCGAGCCGCTGGCCGAGGCGCGCGCCCGTCGGGCGCAGCAGGTCCAGGCACTGCCCGAGGGGGTCCGCCGCCTGGTCGACCCCGACCCCTACCCGGTGATCCCCAGCGAGCGCCTGCTCCAGCTCCGCCAGGCGCGCGGCTGAGCCGGGCGCGGCTCAGGCCTGGGGCTCCTTGACGGCGATGACGCTGGTGCCGGTCACGATCAGGTCGCCGGGGCTGGTCGCGCGCGGCCCGATGACCTGCTCCAGCCCCTCGCCGTCGTAGATGTAGGTCGGACACCGGTCGTGCAGGCTCAGCACCGTGGCGCCCGAGGGGCCGAGCTGGATCGCCGCCTGGCGGCGCCCCGCGAGGGCCCGGTCCAGGGTGAAGCCGCTCTCTCGCGCGCGGGCCGCCCGGGAGCCCACGCACCAGCGGATGTTGTCCTGCCCGCGGCGGTCCGGCAGCGCCAGGCCCGGGTGGTTGGGCTCGCGCCCGACCTCGGCGAGCTGCCCCGGCGCGATGCCCAGCCGCGACAGCGTGTCGGCCACCATCAGCCCCAGGTAGGCCCGCCCCTGGGTGCGGCGGAAGGTGATGGTGCCCGAGGGCACGTGGATCTGCTCACCACCGCGCAGGAGCACGGACTCGCCGGGGAGGAGCTGCTGGCCGGACACCAGGATCCCGGGCGCCATGGCGCTGAGCCGGACCCCCTCGGGCGAGGCGTCGACGCGCGCGACGCCCTGGTCGCTCTTGTTGACCCAGCGCCCGTCAGCCAGCAGGTCGTAGGAGTAGCCCGCCACGACCTCGCTCATCGGCACGGCCGGCAGGGCCAGGCCCGCCATCACCAGGTCGAGGACCGAGGTCCCCGAGACGTCCAGGATGATGGTGTCCGCGCTGGTCGTGTGGGTCGGCGGCCGCCGGGTCTCGGTGATGGCGCGGTCGATGGCCGCCCCCTGGCCGATCACCAGGCCGTGTCCGGCGCGGGTCCAGCGGTCGCGGTCGGCGGGCGGCACCTTGTAGGCCGTCATCCACAGGGCCGCGGGATCGACCACCGGCAGCGAGTCGACCACCTCCTGGAGCATGCCGCTGCCGGGCTCGAAGCCCTCGAGCAGGATCACCGGGTCGGGAGCGAGCGCCGGCAGCGGATCGCCGCGCTGGATCCGCACCAGGCGGCCGCCCCGGACCGCCTGCAGGATGGGCTCGGGCAGCCAGGCCCGGGTCGCCGGCACCGCCCGGTAGACCTGCACCTCGCCCACGATGCCCTTGAGCGAGTAGCGGCCGACCGGCTCCCAGGCCAGCTCGGACTGGTTCATGCAGGCGTGGGTGGCCGCGGAGAACCAGATCTGCCCCGAGGGGCACTTGTTGTTGATCCGGCTGGCCAGGTTCACGGCCTCGCCGAAGGCGTCGCCGTCGATCTCCTCGACGTCGCCGGTCGCCATGCCCACCCGCATGGTGAAGGCCTTCTCGCGGGTGGCCAGCTCGACCAGGTCGACCCCGGCGCGCACGGCGTCGGTCGCCGAGCTGAACAGCGCCATGAAGGCGTCGCCCAGGTTCTTGACGACCCGCCCGTTGTGGCGCTCGAGCACGGGGACCACGGTCTTCTCGTGGTCCGCGATGAGCTTTCGCAGCGCCTCGCGATCGGCGCCCACGACCTTGTCCGTGTACTTCTCGAGGTCGGTGAAGACCACGGTGCGCGTGTGGGTCGACACCCCAAGCCTCCTGAGCGCCGCGGCGAGCATAGCCCGCCGGGAGCAGAGGCGTCGACCGCCCCGGCCGAAAGGCGCGAGACCGGCCGGGCAGGGGGCACGACGATGCACACGCCATCGGCACGCTCGGCGATCTGCCCGCCTGCCGCGCGCCCCCCGGGCCGCGCCGCACCGACCGGCGCGCGGGCCCGCCAGGCGTCGGCAGGGCAGGGCCCCCCGGGCTGCGGCGCCGCGAGGCCCGCCGGGCTGCGGCGCCGCGAGGCCCGCCGAGCTACGGCGCACCCGGGGCCGCCGGGCATCGGCGGCCTCGAGCTGACAAGCTGTCAGCGCCCTCCAGGCCCCCTCGGCCAGGGGCATGACAGCTTGTCGCGACCCTCGCGGATCCGCGCGCTGACAGGCTGCCTCCCCTACGGCATGCACCTTGCAGCCACCCACCGCGACCCGGTGCACCCGCACCCCCCCCTTGCCTCGAGCGAGGAGCCATGGCCCGGCCATCCCCCCGCCTCATCGGAGCCTTCGTCGCCGTCGGTGTCGCCGCGTGGGCGGCCGCCTTCGTGGTCGACCAGGTCCTCGCCCGCGCCCTGGCCCTGCCCGAGGGCGCCACCCTGATCGCGCCCGGCGACGCCGCCCTGGCGGTCGCCCCGGACGGCGGGGAGGCGGACCCGGACGCCACCACCACCACCGCCCGGACCTCGGTGACCTCGGGCCGACGCCCCACTCGCGACGCGCTGATCGGCCCCATCGTCAAGCGCAGCATCTTCGACTCCACCAAGGTCGGCGCCAGCGCCGACGGCACCCCCGCCAACGACGGCCCCGAGGCCAAGAGCGACCTCGACGCCACGCTGCTGGCCACCGTGGTCGCCGACCCGCCCGAGTACAGCTCGGCCCTCATCGCCCGCAAGGGCGGCGACGACGCCAAGGGCTACGGCATCGGCGACGACCTGTGGGGCGAGGGCACCGTCGTCGGCATCGAGCCCAAGCGGGTCATCATCGAGCGCAGCGACGGCTCCCGCGAGTTCATCGCCATGGGCGGCGAGGCCCAGGTCAAGAAGTCCACCACCCGCAGCCTGCGCGAGGGCGAGGGCGAGGGCGAGGAGGGCGTCGAGCAGACGGGCGAGAACAAGTTCGTCGTCGACGCCGCCCTGGTGGAGGAGGCGCTCAAGGACCCCGAGAAGCTGGCCAGCCAGGTCCGCGTCGCCCCGCACAAGGACGAGAACGGCCAGATCGACGGCTACCGCATGTCCGGCATCCGCCGGAACTCCCTGTTCAAGAAGCTGGGCATCAAGAACGGCGACGTCGTGCACTCGGTCAACGGCCAGCCCCTGACCAGCATGCAGTCGGCGATGTCCGCCTACGAGTCCCTCCAGAACGACAAGAACTTCTCCTTCGAGATCACGCGCCGAAACCAGCGCCAGACCTTCGAGTACGAGATCCGCTGATGCCGACCCCCGCTCGCTCCCTGCTCCTGCCGGCCTCCCTGCTCCTGGGCATGGTCCTCTCCGGTCCCACCATGGCGGCCGGACCCGCCGCCCACGGGCCCCCCGCGCCCCAGGACGACGAGTCCGACAAGGACGCCATCCTCCGCCGCGCCGCCGGCGGGGCCGGCAGCAAGAACGCGCCGGCCGCCGCGGAGGACGAGGGCGGCGAGGCCGACGGCGGCGGAGACGCGACGTCCAGCTCGACCCGGGGCAAGCCGCCGATCCTCACCGGCCGCAGCACCCAGGTGACCATCGACTTCGTCGACACGCCGATCACCGACCTCATCAAGTACTTCGCCGAGATCACCGGTCGGAACTTCCTGCTGACCGAGGAGCTCAAGGGCGAGGTGACGATCATCAGCCACAAGCCGGTGAGCGTGGGCGAGGCCTACGAGGCCTTCCTCTCGGCGCTGGAGAGCGCCGGCTACACCACGGTCACCGTGGGCCAGCTCACCAAGGTCGTCGCCACCGGGGAAGCCGCCAGCTCGCCGCTCAACGAGTACTACCAGGGCAACATCCCCTACACCGACAACTACGTCACGCAGATCATCCAGCTCGAGAACGTGGCCGTCGGCGACGTCTCCAGCGTGGTCAAGGAGCTGGCCGGCGCCAAGGCCAAGGTCATCGCCTACTCGCCGACCAACACGCTCATCATCACCGACAGCGCGGTCAACATCCGCCGGGTCTACCGGATCGTCAGCCAGCTCGACGTGGCCGCGCCCAAGTCGGGCCTGCGGATCTTCCCGATCCGCTACGCCCAGGCCGCCGAGATCCAGAAGGTCATCACCGAGATCTACGGAGCGGAGGCCTCCAGCGCCTCCAGCAGCACCTCGGCCGGCGGCACCAGCGCCCGCAACAACCGCCGCACGGCCCGCCGCGCCACCGAGGCCCCCGCCGCCGCCGACGCCGCCAGCTCGACCACGGTCGGCAAGGAGGGCAGCTTCATCCAGAAGATCATCTCCGACGAGCGCACCAACTCGGTGATCGTGCTGGCCAACGACGAGGCCATGCTCAAGATCGAGGAGCTGATCGCCCAGCTCGACATCGACGTCGACCCCCAGAGCCGCGCCCAGATCAAGGTGGTCTACCTGGAGCACGCCAAGGCCGAGGACGTGGCCCAGGTGCTCAGCAACCTGTCGGAGAACAGCAGCCGCGCCAGCAGCAGCACGCGGACGGCCGCCGGGACCCGGGGCGCCGCCAACACCCGCAACCTGCGGGCGGGCGCCGACGGCGCCGCACCGGCCGGCGCGGCGGGCGACGACGACGGCTCGGCGGTCGCGGCGCTGGACGGCGGCACCCGCATCACCAGCGACGAGAACACCAACTCCCTGGTCATCGTCGCCACCCCCGACCAGTTCCAGGTCCTCGAGCAGGTCATCAAGCAGCTCGACATCCGGCGCCAGCAGGTCTTCGTCCAGGCCGTGATCCTGGAGATGGCCGGCGAGGACACCTTCGAGCTGGGCCTGGGCCTGCACGGTGGCATCCCCGGCGAGGACGGCGGCCTGCAGATCGGCAGCGCCCAGCTCGGCGGCAGCTCCCTGGGCCTGTCCACCGAGGCGCTCTCCGGCCTGGCCGTGGGCGTGTACGGCAAGACCATCGAGGTGCCGCTGTCGGGCCTGTCGGGCTCGGAGAGCACCACCCTGGCCGTGCCCGCCTTCGGCATCGCGCTCAACGCCCTGGCCAGCAACTCGGCGGTCAACATCGTGGCCACCCCCGAGATCCTGACCATGGACAACGAGGAGGCCAAGATCGTCGTCGGCCGCAACGTGCCCTTCCCCGTCTCCTCGGGCCGCGACAACAACAACAACCCGATCATCAGCTACCAGCGGGAAGACGTCGCCACGACGCTCAAGGTCACCCCGCAGATCAACGAGTCCAACTTCGTCACCCTGGAGCTGTTCCAGGAGGTGACCGAGGTCGAAGAGGACGACAGCGGCCTGGACGTGACGACCGCCGGCTTCATCACCAGCAAGCGCTCGGCCGAGACCGTCGTCGTCGTCCAGGACAACCAGACGGTCGTCATCGGCGGCCTGATCGGCAGTACGGACACCCAGGTCGAGACCAAGATCCCCATCCTGGGCGACCTGCCGCTGATCGGCAACCTCTTCCGCGGCAAGCGCGACGTCAGCCGCAAGACGAACCTGCTCATCTTCCTGACGCCGCACATCATCGAGGAGCCGGCCGACCTCGAGGAGGTCTACCGGATCAAGTGGGCGCAGCGCGAGGAGTTCATCCGGCGCTTCTACGGCAAGTCCCGCGAGGAGCAGGAGGCCCAGATCCAGGACCTGCTGCGCTTCAGCATGAACCGCATCGACGAGCCCAGCCCCTGGCGCACCAAGCCGCCCAAGGGCGACACCAGCGTCATCATCGGGCCCACCAGCGACAGCGCCGTCATCGAGGACGTGACCGAGACCTCGACCTCGACCTCGGCCTCCGGCGCCGAGCCGACCCCCGAGGTGAGCCCCGAGGCGACCGAGGGCGCCGACACCTCCCGCGAGCTGGAGCCCTGACCGTGGCCATCCGACGCGAGCGCCTCGACGACATCCTGGTGCGGCAGGGCGTGGACCCCGCCGTGCTCCAGGCCGCCCGCGCCCAGGCCGAGAAGGCCGGCGTCGACCTGGTGGAGGGGCTCAACCGCACCCAGGCCGTCGACGGCAAGGTGATCGCCCGCAGCCTGGCGGCGCAGACCGGCCTGCCGGTGCTGGACGCCATCGACGTCGAGCGCGTGGATCCGGCCCTGGTGCGCGGCCTGCCGCTGGGCCTGGCCCGCGAGGCGGGGGTGCTGCCCCTGTGGGAGGAGCCCGACGGCGGCGTGCTGATCGCCATCTCCTCGCCCGCGGCCCTGCCGGCCCTGGGCGACCTGCGCCTGGTCTACCACCGCCCGGTGCGCCCCGTCCTGGTCGCGCCCACCGTGCTGCGCGACGCCACCAACAAGGCCTACGACAAGGCCAGCCAGACGGCCAGCGCCGTCATGGAGGAGATCCACGAGGAGCAGGGCAAGGAGAGCGACGACCTGATGCTCGCCGAGGACCTGCTCGACGATCCGAACCAGGCGCCGATCATCCGCTTCGTCAACTCCCTGCTCACCCAGGCGACCAAGGAGCGGGCCAGCGACATCCACATCGAGCCCTTCGAGAAGGAGCTGGCCGTCCGCTTCCGCGTGGACGGCGTGCTCTACGAGGTGGTCAAGCCCCCTCCCCGCCTGCAGGCCAGCATCGTCAGCCGCGTGAAGATCATGGCCGGCCTGAACATCGCCGAGAAGCGCATCCCCCAGGACGGCCGCATCCGCACCCGCATGGCGGGCCGCGAGATCGACATCCGCGTCAGCACCATGCCGGTTCGCCACGGCGAGCGCGTGGTCATGCGTATCCTGGAGAAGGGCACCGTCTTCTCGCTCGACGGCGTGGGCATGGAAGGAGACACGCTGCGGCACTTCCGCAAGCTCATCCGCCTGCCGCACGGCATCATCCTGGTCGCCGGCCCCACGGGCTCCGGAAAGACGACCACCCTGTACAGCGCCCTGTCCGAGGTGAACACACCCGACAAGAACATCCTGACGGTCGAGGACCCCGTCGAGTACGAGCTGCGCGGCATCGGCCAGACCCAGGTCAACCCCAAGATCGACCTGACCTTCGCCAGCGTGCTGCGCGCCCACCTGCGCCAGGACCCCGACATCATCCTGGTCGGCGAGACCCGCGACCGGGAGACGGCCGAGAACGCCGTCCAGGCCTCGCTCACGGGCCACCTGGTCTTCAGCACCATCCACACGAACTCGGCGCCGGCCACCTTCACCCGCATCATCGACATGGGGGTCGAGCCCTTCCTGGTCGCCTCCTCGCTGGTCGCGGTGCTGGCCCAGCGCCTGGTGCGTCGCCTGTGCCCGCACTGCAAGGAGCTGTACCGCCCCAGCGACGAGGAGCTGCACGACGTGGGCCTGGACGGCCGGACCTTCGACGGCCAGCTCTGGCGGGCGGTCGGCTGCTCGGAGTGCAACCAGAAGGGCTACCGCGGCCGGATGGGCATCTACGAGCTGCTGGTCGTCAGCGAGCGCATCCGCGCCCTCGTGACCAGCGGGGCCGACGCCGGCGTGATCAAGAAGCAGGCCGTCACCGAGGGCATGGCGACGCTGCGGGATGACGGCATCCGCAAGGCCCTGATGGGCCACACCTCGCTGGACGAGGTGATGCGGGTGACCCAGGACGACGTCGTCGAGCTGGACTGAAGGAGGACCTGACAGCACATGGCCGCCTTCGAGTACAGAGGCTTCGACCGCGCCGGCAAGGCCACCCAGGGCATCGTCGACAGCGACAGCGCGCGCGGCGCCCGCAGCAAGCTGCGCAAGCAGGGCGTGTTCGCGACCGAGGTCTGGGAGCAGAAGGCCGGCCGGCGGACGAAGGGCTCGGGGCTCAACGTCGAGATCGACTTCAGCAAGTTCTTCCGGCGGGTCAGCCTGGAGGACGTGAGCCAGATGACGAGCCAGCTCTCGACCCTGGTCGGGGCCGGCATCCCGATGGTCGAGGCGCTCACCGCCCTCATCGAGCAGACCGACCACCCCACCCTGCACCTGGTGCTGGTCGAGATCCGCGAGAAGGTCAACCAGGGCGACACCCTGGCCGACGCGATGAAGGGCCACCCGCGGATCTTCAGCGATCTCTACGTCAACATGGTCCGCGCGGGCGAGCAGTCCGGCGCGCTGGACATCGTGCTCAAGCGGCTCACGGAGTACTCCGAGTCCCAGGTCAAGCTGCGGGGCCAGCTCCGCAGCGCGCTGACCTACCCGCTCTTGATGGGCGGCGTCTCCTTCCTGATCGTCATCGGCCTGTTCGTCGGCGTCATCCCGCGCATCAAGCGGATCTTCGACAGCTTCGGCGAGGGGCTCCCGATGATCACGCGCGTGATCCTGGCGATCAGCGACTTCATCGTCGGGTACTGGTGGGCGCTGGGGATCCTGGCGGCCGGCGCCATCTACGGCGTGGTCCGCTACGTGCGCACCAAGAACGGGCGCCGCCGCTGGCACACGCTGCAGCTCCAGGTGCCCGTCTTCGGGCGGATCAACCGCCTGGTCGCCGTCAGCCGCTTCTGCCGGACCCTGTCGACCCTGCTCGACAGCGGCGTGCCGATCCTGACCGCCGTGGGCATCGTCAAGACCGTCGTCGGCAACGACATCATCGCCGAGGCCATCGAGGGCGCCGGGCAGAACATCCGCGAGGGCGAGAGCATCGCCCGGCCGCTGAAGGCCAGCGGGCAGTTCCCGCCGCTGGTCACGCACATGATCGCCATCGGCGAGCGCACGGGCGAGCTGGAGCCGATGCTCGGCAAGGTGGCCGACGCCTACGACCAGCAGGTCGAGAACACCGTCGGCACGCTGACCTCGCTGATGGAGCCCATCCTGATCCTGACGATGGGCGCCGTCGTCACCGTCGTCGCCCTGTCGATCCTGCTGCCCATGCTGAGCATGACCTCGATCGTCCGCTGAGATCCCGTCTGCTGAGATCCCGTCCGGTGAAGCCACACCCCCTCCCCCACCCCGGAGCCGCCATGCACCCGCGTCCCCTCCTCCCCCGTCGCCGGTCCCTCTGGCACAGCCAGCGCGGCCTGACCCTCGTCGAGATCATGGTGGTCATCGCCATCCTCGGCACGCTCATGGCCATCGTCGGCGTGAACGTCGTCAACCGCATGCAGGAGGCCAACGTCGAGACGACCAAGCTGCAGATCAAGCAGATCGAGCAGAACCTGGCGATGTACGCGGCCAAGCACAAGGGCAAGTTCCCGACCACGTCCGAGGGCCTGGAGGCGGCGGCCAAGTACTTCCCCGACGGCACCGTGCCCACCGACGCCTGGGGCGGCTCCTTCCAGTACTACAGCCCCGGCACGCACGGGGACCACGACTACGAGATCATCAGCCTGGGCCGCGACGGCGCCGAGGGCGGCGAGGACTACGACGCCGACATCGAGAGCTGGTCGATCGGCAAGGAGGAGTAGCTCGTGCTGCATCGCCGGCGCGGCATGACGCTGATCGAGATCGTGGTGGTGATCGCCATCATGGGGCTCATCGCGCTCGTGAGCGTGCCGGCGATCGGCGGCCTGATGGACCTGCAGCAGCGGGCCGGCGCCCGCGAGCTGGCCCAGACCTACACCTGGCTCATCGACGAGGCCGCCCTGCGCAACGCGACCTTCCGCATCGCCTTCGACCTGGACCGCAACACCTGGAAGGTCGAGGTGGGCGATCCGAACACGGTGGTCTTCGGCACCCCCGAGGAGCGGGAGCAGTACGACGAGGAGCTGCAGGACAAGATGAAGCGCTTCACCAAGCGCGAGCTGGAGGAGGGCGCGGCCGCCGAGCTGGAGGACCAGACCGGCCGCTTCGAGGGCCTGACCGACCCCTCCTTCACCACCGAGCAGGCCCTGCCCTCGGGCACCCGCTTCGCGTGGGTCTGGACCCCCCAGTACGGGGAGGACGGGGTGCGCCCCGACCCCGAGTACGATCCCGAGGAGCAGGGCGAGGACGCCCAAGGCACCATCGCCTACAGCTACGTGTTCAGCGACGGCACGGCCGAGCACACCGTGATCCGCATCGTCGACGAGGACGACGAGGAGGACGGCTACACCGTCCAGATCGAGCCGGTGACCGGCCGGGTGCACCTGCTGGCCGAGCTGGTCGACCCCGCCGAGTCCCTGTCCTGGGTGCCCGAGTCCGGGCCGAGCATCGAATGAGCCGCCCCTCGCCCGCCCTCCGGTCCCTGCGGCGCGGCTTCACCCTGCTGGAGGTCGTCGTCGGCCTGGGGATCCTCTCCCTGGGCCTGATGGTGCTGGTCGACACCCAGGCCAGCAGCGTGCTGTCGACCGTCGAGGGCAACAAGATGCTCATCGCCACCGAGCTGGCCGAGGAGAAGCTGGCCGAGGTGATGCTGCTGGTCGAGGTCGAGGGCTTCACCGAGGACGACAAGAGCGAGGAGGGCGACTTCGAGGAGTACGGCGAGGAGGACTGGCGCGGCGACGGGCTGGACCTGGAGATCGAGGGCCTGGAGGAGTTCCACTACGCCTGGACGGTCCGCAAGATCGAGCTGACCCTGCCGACCGACCTGGCCAGCATGATGGGCGACCTGGAGGGCGTGGGCTTCCTGCCCGAGGAGAAGACGGGCGAGGACTTCGACGCCAGCATGGCGCCGGACCTGGGCGACTTCGGCATCAGCTCCGACATGATCGCCGACTACCTGGGCGACTACATCCGCGAGGTGCGCGTCGTCGTGTGGTGGGGCAGCGAGGAGCCCGACGTCGACGAGCCCGGGCAGCTCCCCGAGGACAGCATCGAGCTGCTGACCCACGTCATCAACCCGACGGGCAAGATCAACCCGCCGCTGGGGGGCTCGTGAGGCACCCGCGGCGCGGCTTCACGCTGCTCGAGGTCGTCGTCGCCCTGGGCGTGATGGCGATCATCGGCCTGCTGTCCTTCCAGGCGCTGTCGGGCTCCCTGCGGGCGCGCGACTTCATGGAGGAGGAGGAGGGGTTCAGCCGCTCGGCGGGCACGGCGCTCGACCGCCTCTCCCGCCACCTGGAGCTGGCCTACCTGACGACGAACACCACGGCGATCAACAGCTACCGCACCGTCTTCATCGTCAAGGACGGCGACGAGCGCGACGAGCTGTGGCTGGCCAGCCTGGGCCACCAGCGGCGCTTCCGCGACAGCCGGGAGGGCGACCAGGCCGAGGTGACCTTCTGGACCGAGGTGGACCCCGAGAACGACGACGCCTACGTCCTGATGATGCGCGAGAGCCAGCGCATCGACGAGAAGCCCGACGAGGACGGGCCGGTCATGCCCCTGGCGCACGGGGTGCAGCGCTTCGACCTGCGCCTGCTGGACGCCAAGACCGGCGAGTGGACCGAGGAGTGGGACAGCACCGGCGCCGACCAGCCCAACCGCCTGCCGCGCGCGGTGCAGATCGTGCTGGTGCTGCTGGCGCCGGACCCCGACGACCCCGAGGCGCTGGCCCCGCGCACCTTCGTGCGCACCGTGCCCCTGGCCTTCTCCGAGACGCTCAACCGCGACGCGCAGGCCTTCGCCGCGCAGCCGGCGGCGGAATGAGCGCGCCCCGCCATCCCCTGGCCCGCCTGTGGCGCGCGCTGACCCGGCCGCGCTCCTGGACGGATCTTCGCGGTCGGGGCGGCCTGCGCACGGGCGGGCGCGGCGGCCAGCGCTCGGGCGTGGCGCTGCTGGTCGTGATGACGACCGTGATGATCGTCACCGTCGTCGTCACCGACCTGGCCTACTCGGCCCGGGTGCGCTTCCTGGTCGCCGCCCACCGCACCGAGCGCCGCCAGGCCTACTGGATGGCCCGCAGCGGCATCGAGATCTACCAGCTGCTCATCCTGGCCGACCGGGAGCTGGACGACACGGCCGGGGACATGATGGAGAGCGCCGGGCTCAGCGGGCTCAACATCGACGGCCTGCTGGACATGGTGCCCCAGCTCAACACGGGCCTGCTCACCATGCTGATGGCGACGGACGGCGGCAGCGACCTGCCCGACGAGGAGGAGGAGCTGACCGAGGACCAGCGGCTGGCCCTGCAAGGCGAGAAGGCCGTCAGCGACGAGCTCAAGGAGCAGGCCCTGGAGGAGGGCGGCGGCCTGTTCAGCGAGCGCTCCTGGCTGGACATGCCCGGCGACTTCTCGGCCGAGGTGCAGGAGGAGGACTGCCGGATCAACATCAACCTGCTGCGCAGCGCCTCCGCCACGACCAGCAGCAGCACCGGCACGCGCACCCTGTCCGGCGGCGGCGGCAGCAGCGGGACCAGCCTGGAGGAGTCGCCCACCTACCAGCTCATGCTCGGCCGCATGTCCGGCGAGGACAACGACCAGTGGCTGCGCGACCGCAACCTGCTGGCCCGCGATCTCATCGCCAACCTGGCCGACTGGGTCGACGCCGACGGCACCCGCAGCGGCGGCCGCGGCGGCTACGAGGACAGCCTGTACCAGGTGATCGAGCCCCCCTACAAGGCCAAGAACGCCGCCTTCGACACCCAGGAGGAGATCCGCCTGGTCGAGGGCTGGACCGACGAGGTCTACGACCGCTTCGCCGACCAGTTCACGATCTACGGCTCGGGCAAGCTGAACATCTCCTGCGAGGACGACCAGATCGACTGGGCGATCCTCCACAGCAGCTTCGTCGAGAGCCCGCCGCTGAACGACGCGCGGGCCCAGGAGCTGATCGACCTCATCAACGAGCAGCGTCTGCTCGGCTTCATCAACACGCCCAAGGAGTACGTCGACTTCCTGCGCCAGCTCGGGGTCGGCCCGAAGAACGAGCTGCAGGGGATGTTGACGGACAGCGCCAGCGTCTTCCGCATCACCAGCACCGGCCTGGTCGGCAACAGCGCCGTGACCATCACCGAGGTGCTCCAGTACGACAGCCGCGGTCGCAGCACCTTGCTGTACCACCGCGTGGACTGAAGGGACGAGACGACCATGTCCAAGCTCATCGCCGTCGACCTCGGCAGCCACCGCGTCAAGCTCGCGGTCTACGAGGGCGGCTTCGGTCGCTACCAGCTCGAGCAGGTGCTCGGCGCCCGCGTCGACCAGGACGAGGTCGAGGCGCCCACGCCCGGCGCGCGCCTGGCCGCCCTGACCGAGCTGCTCCGGCAGCTCCCCAGCGGCGGCCGGCCCGCCTACGCCGCCGCCTGGCCGGCCGAGCAGGCCAGCCTGCGCCACGTGGTGCTGCCCTTCGGGGACAAGGCCCAGGTGGAGAAGGTGCTGCCCTTCGAGGTCGAGGGCATGGTGCCCTTCGACCTCGAGGACGTCGAGCTGCGCCACCGCCTGCTGCACCAGGAGGGGGGGGAGAGCCACGTCCTGGTCGCCATGGTGGAGCGCGAGCCCCTGGTCGGCTGGCTCTCGGCCCTGCACGCCACCGGCGCCGACCCGCGCACCGTCGACATCGACGCCGACGTGCTGGGGGAGCTGTCGCGGGAGGGCGCCCAGGCCGTGATCGACCTGGGCCACACCCGGACCCTGGTCAGCCTGTGCCAGGACGGGCAGGTCGTGGCCGCGCGCGCGCTCGACGGCGGCGGTCGCCAGCTCACCCTGGCCCTCGCCCAGGCGCTGGGCCTGACCTGGGCGGAGGCCGAGGACCGCAAGCACGTCGCGACGATCTCGCTGGGCGCGCCGGGCCCCTCCTCGCCCGTGCAGGTCGAGTGGGAGGGAGAGGAGACCACCTCGCCGGGGCAGGCCGCCGGCACGCCCCCTCGCCCGCTGGCCGCCGACGCCGACGGCGCCGTGCTGGGGCAGGCCCTGGTGCCCCTGCTGGCCGAGCTGCGCTCGACGCTCATCGGCTTCGAGGACGGCATGGGCGTGGAGATCGACGAGGTGCTGCTCGTCGGCGGCGGCAGCCACCTGGGCGGCTTGCGCGACCTGCTGGCGACCACCCTGGGCGTGCCGGTGCGCCTGGCCGACCCGGGCACGGGCCCCACCGCGCAGACCGACCCGGGCTCGTGGGCGCTGGTGCACAGCATCGGCGCCCGTGCCTGCCGGGGCAAGCCGGCGGCGCTGGACCTGCGCCACGGCGCGCTGGCCTTCAAGGGCGACCTGTACGTGCTGCGCCAGGTCGGCATCTACGGCGGCGTCTTCGCTGCCTGCGCGCTGTTGGCCGGCACCGGCATGTTCGTGGTCCGCGCCGTCCAGCTCGAGCGGCAGCTCTCCGCGCTCGACGCCGAGATCGCCCAGGCGGTGGCCGACACCTTCCCCGGGGAGATCGACCCGGAGAAGGTGGACTCGGCCAGCAAGGCCCTGGCGATCATGACGGAGAAGAGCCTGGAGGTCACGACCCGGGTGGACACCCTGGGCAGCATCCTCACCGACGAGCCGCCGACCGTGACCCTGCTGCGAGACCTGAGCCAGGCCATGCCCGCGCACGGCGAGGCCCGCGTCGACGTCGACGAGCTGTCGATGAACAGCTCGACCATCACGCTGAAGGCCGAGACGGACGGCTACGAGGCGGCCGCCCGCATCGAGAGCAGCCTGCAGGCCAGCGAGCGCTTCAAGGGCGCCCGGAAGGGCGACGAGAAGAAGGCCCGCGGCGGCGGCATCAGCTTCACCGTCACCATCCCCCGCGAGGTCGAGGCCAGCTCGACCGGCGAGGAGGGCTGAACCATGGCCGCACTCGACCGCCTGCAACCCCTGGCCGACCGGGCCCGCGACCAGCTCGCCGCGATGAGCCCACGCGACCGCAAGCTGCTGCTGGGCCTGGGCATCGGCGGCGCCCTGCTGGTCGTCTTCGGCGGCATCTTCCTGATGAAGGGCGCGCTGGACGCCCGCCAGGCCCAGGTCGCCGACCGCCAGGAGGCCCTGCGCCGCGTGCACCTGCTGGCGGGGGACTTCGCCGAGAGCAAGGCCCAGGCCGAGCAGATCGAGGCGAAGATCTCCGAGCACGCCGGCACGGACATGTCGGCCTACCTCGAGCAGGTCGCCAGCCGCACCAACGTGGGCGACCGCCTGGACTCGGTCCGGCAGAAGGCGACGACCGAGGAGGGCACGCTGCAGGAGACGATCTACGCCGTGTCCCTGTCCAAGCTGGGCCAGTCGGAGCTGGCCACCTTCCTCTACGAGCTGGAGAGCACGGGCTACCCGCTCCAGGTCCGGACCATGACCGTGAAGTCCCGCCGGCGGGCCGAGGAGGTCACGCTGAACGTCGACCTCGACATCGCCGCCTACAAGCTCGTCTCCCAGACGGAGGAGCCCTGATGCGCATCGTCGCCCTGCTCGGTGGCGGCCTGGCCACCTTCGTCCTGGTCTTCTTCCTGGCCCTCTACCTGCACTTCCCCGGGCAGGCCGCCGCCGACCGGCTGTCCTGGCAGGTCCAGGAGGCCAGCGGGGGCAAGTGGCTCATCCAGGCCGCCGACGCGCGCATCTGGCGCGGGGCCGGCCTGGCCCTGGAGGACGTGGTCCTGTTCAAGCGGGAGGCCGGCCGCAAGCGCGCCGCCGAGGGCACCGAGTCCCCGGCCGTCCCCGTCCTGCGCGTCGACGACCTGGCGCTGCGCGCACGCCTGCTGCCCCTGCTGCGGGGCGAGCGGAGCGCGGCCTTCGCCGCCGAGCTGTACGGCGGCCACCTCGACGGCGTCGTCGGCCAGAGCGCGACGGAGCGCCGCCTGCGCCTGGACGGCGCCGACATCGACCTCGCCCGGATCCCCCTGGAGGGCGAGGACTGGTCCATCGACGCCACCGGCGCCCTGTCGGTGGTGGGCGACCTGGCGCTGGGGGTGGAGGAGATCAAGGAGAGCCAGGGCGAGCTGAAGATCGAGCTGACCGACCTGGTCTTCCAGCAGGCCACCGTGATGGGCATGACCCTGGAGCCGACGCCCTTCACCGAGGCGGTGCTGGCCTTCGAGGTCAAGGAGGGCAAGGCCGAGGTGACCCAGGGCCGCTTCACCAGCGAGCCGGTGGACATCACGGTCAAGGGAGAGGTCGTGCTGAACAAGGCGCTGGAGCGCAGCCGCCTGAAGCTGGAGCTGGAGGTGCGCTTCAGCGAGCAGTTCGACAAGCTGGCCCGGATGGCGCCCGACCTCAAGTCGGCCCGCGACGAGGACGGCGTCTACCACTTCAAGGTCTCGGGCACCCTGGACAGCCCGCGCCTGCGCGAGGACCGCACCGTCACCCGCAGCCGGTCGGTGGTCCCCTCGCGCCTCTCCGGCGACGCCCCCGACGCCGAGGGGCCCGAGGGCGAGGAGGACGCCGAGGCGCGGCGGGAGGCGCGGCGGGAGCGCATCGCCGAGCGGCGCAAGCGCATGATGGACGCGCGCGAGGGCAAGGACGGGGAGCCCCAGCCGGGCCTGCCGCCGCTGCCCGGCGAGCTGGGCGCGCTGCCCCTGGAGGGCGGCCTGCCCACGGCCAAGGACCGCCGGCCGCTGCGCAGCCGCGAGGAGGTGCTCGACGTGGAGCTGGACGAGCCGGACCCGCAGGCCGAGCCCTTCGACCCCGGCATGGACGAGGAGCCCGTCGACGACCTGCCGCAGGACGAGGTCCCGCTGGACGAGGAGTACTGAGCGCCGCCCGCCGGCCGGCCCTCAGCCCTGGGTGGCGGCGAGCGCGCGCGCCAGGACCGCGGCCGCGGCCGGGTCTCCGGGCATCGCCGCCACGGCGCGCCGGGCGGGCTCCAGCGCCTCGGTGGGCTCGCCGTGCTCCAGCAGGTGCCGGGCCAGGCGCAGGTTGCAGGGCCCGTCCTGCGGGGCGAACTGCACGGCCAGCATCATGAAGCCGAAGGCCTCCTCCTCGCGCTCCTCGGGGTCCATCGCCGGGTCGTGCAGGGTCGCCATGCCCAGCAGGGACAGCACGCCGGGGTGGTCGATGCGCAGGTCCCGCGCCCGCCGCAGCGCGCGCAGCGCGTCCTCCCAGCGGTCCTGCGCCACCAGCTTCTCGGCCAGCGCCAGGAGCCGCTCCTCCTCCGGGGCCTGCTCCAGCTCCACCCCCGGGCCGCCGGCCAGCATCCGCGCCTCGGCCTGGTCGACGATGGTGACCATCCGCTGCGCCAGGCGCCGCTCCTCGCCGGGCGCGGCCGGGTCCTGCGCCAGCCCGTCGTAGCGCGCGCGCAGGCGGGCGGCGGACTCCTGCACCAGCGCCGCGTCGGACCGGGCGGGGATCCCCAGCACCACCGCGGCCGGCTGTCCCTCCACGCGGTCGAGGTCCTTGCGCATCCGCCCGACCCGCTGGTCGCGCTCCTGCTCGCCCTGCTGCGCGGCGAGGCGGGCGGCCCAGCTCCGGCCGCGCTCTGCGAGGCGTCGCCGCAGCCGCGGCCACTCTTCGTCGCCGTGCTCCCGCTGGGCCCGCAGGCCGCCGGGGCGGATGTCGGTCGGCTGGGAGGGCGGGTCGTCGGCGGGCGGCGCCGGGGCCGCGGGGGGGGGCGACGCGCTGGCGGGCCGGAGAGCCTGCCGGCGATCCACGGCCGTCCGGCGGGGCCGCCCGGGCTCGTCCTCGGCCGGGCTCCGGCGCGGCAGCATCGGCTCGCCCAGGAGCACCAGCCCCATCAGATCGACGGCGTGCAGGTCGGGCCCGATCTCCTCGCCGTCCAGGCCCAGGCGGGCGGCGAGCTCGCCCAGCGGCAGCCCGGGCTGTGCCTGGGCCAGCAGGGTCCGGGTCGCCGGCGACAGCGGCAGCACGTCCAGCGGCGCCGCGGCCCGCACCCGGTGCAGGGCCTGCATGCCGACCTGGCGCAGGTAGCTCCGCTGCTCGGGGTCGCGCGCGCGCCCGAAGACCATCGCGCCCAGGCCCAGGTGGTCCCCCGCCCCCGGGACCTGCCGCGCCTCGAACTCCAGCCGCCCCCCGTGCAGCGCCGCGCTGACGAGCTCCCAGCCGGCGCTGTCCAGGGGCCCACCCTCGCCCAGCAGCATCCAGCCGCGGGCCTGGGAGGGCCCGGCGTCCAGGCGGAGCACGCCGCTGGCCCGCTTGGCCCACAGGCGGCTGATGCGCTGGAGGTTGGGCAGGACCAGCGGCAGGCCCAGGTAGGTGGTCGCCTGGGGGAGCTGGACCTCGGAGAGGCGGTCCAGCGCGCCGGCCGACCGGTCCCAGGCGCCGCGGGGCACCTCGTCGGTGGCGGAGCCGACGGAGGGCTGGTCGTCGACCACCTCGCCCACCAGCTCCTGGTCCAGGGCCCGCACCAGGTCCACCAGGTCGAACATCGGGAAGGGGCGCCGCAGCACCCGCCGCACGTCGCACTCCGCCACCAGGACCTGCACGCGGCGCCGCTCGGCCTCGTCGGCGGCGGAGAGCAGGACGACCTCGGGAGGCCGCCCCATGCGCATGCCCTGCGCCTGGTGGACCAGCCGCGTGGCGCCGTCGTCGCGCAGGCCCGCGTCGACCACCAGCAGGTGGAAGCGGCCGGGCGTCAGCAGGGAGAGCGCGCGGTCGACCGCGTCGGCCACCGTGACGGTGTGCCCCTCCTGCTCGATGATGCCCCGCAACAGCTCCAGGAAGTGCCGGTCCCCGTCGGCAACCAGGATGTTCACGACCCGCTCCCATCCGGCTTGGGCCGGCATGACGGTGCTGGCGCACGATAGCATCCCGCGCTGGAGCAGACACCCGACCTCGGGGCCGCGGATGCCCGCACGTTCCTCGCCCGACACCCGCGTCGCCGACCTCGCTGGCGCCCCGCTGCCGCTGCCGCCTCCTGCCGGCGGGCTGGACGGCCTGCTGCACGCCGCCGCGCGGGCGCCCGACCTGGACGGCCTGGCCTGCCTGGACCTGGGCGAGCGCTGGACCGTGCTGACCTGGGCCGGGGCGGGGGTCACGGGTGGGAGGGACGGCGACCTCCTGCGGTGGTCGGTCGAGGACGGCGGGAGCTGGCTGGTGGGTGCCCGCGCCCTCGGCCGGAGCGGCCCCACGACCGGCCTGCCCCTGCCCGCGGGCGTGGTGGGCTGGCTCGGCTACGAGGCTGGCGCCGCCTGCGAGCGGATGCCCGCTCCCCGCGCGCCCCGGCCGCTGCCCGACGTGGCGCTGTGGCGAGTCGAGGGCAGCGTGGCCTGGGACCGCCGCGCCGACCGCTGGTGGCTCCAGGGCAGCGCCGGCTTCCGCGACCGGGCGCGCGCCCTGCTGGCCGAGGTCTGCCCGCCCCCGCCGCCGCCGCCGGTCCGCCCCGCGCCACCGCCCCCCCCGCCGGGGGCCGCGCAGGCCTACCAGGACGCGGTCCGCGCCGCCCTGGCCGAGATCACCCGGGGCCAGGTCTACCAGGTCAACCTGGCCTGGGAGCTGGTGGGCGCCCCCACCCCCGACCCGGTCGGCGCCTGGCTCGCGCTGCGGCGGGCGAACCCGGCGCGCCAGGGCGCGTTGCTGCGCCTGGGCCCGCACACGGTGCTCAGCAACTCGCCCGAGCGCTACCTGCGCCTGCGCCCGACCCCGGCCGGCCTGCACGTGGCGAGCGTGCCGATCAAGGGCACCGCGCCGCGCTCATCGGGAGCCGAGGGCCGCCGGCACCTCGCCGCCAGCGACAAGGAGCGCGCCGAGCTGACGATGATCGTCGACCTGGTGCGCAACGACCTGGGGCGGGTCGCCCGCGCCGGCGGGGTGCGCTGGGGTGCCCGGCGCCTGCGCACCTGCGGCGACCTCCTGCACGCCGAGCAGTCGGTTCGCGCCCTGCTGCGGCCCGAGCACGACGCCTGGGCGGCGGTGGCCGCCAGCTTCCCGCCCGGCAGCGTCACCGGCGCGCCCAAGGTGGCGGCGATGGAGCTGATCGGCGCGCTGGAGGCCGGCCCGCGCGGGGTCTACACCGGCAGCCTGGTCGCGCTCGGCGACGACGGCCACGGCTGGCTCAACGTCGCCATCCGCACCGCCACCCTGTCCGGCGGCCTGGCGCGCCTGCACGTCGGCGCCGGCATCGTGGCCGACTCCGACCCGCAGGCCGAGTGGCGGGAGACCCTGGCCAAGGCGGCCGCCCTGTCGCGGCACGTCCTGGCGATCGACGCCGACCCCCGCTCCGACGCATGAGGAGGACGCCATGAGGCCCACCCTGCCGCCCGGCCTGTACGGGATGGCCGACGCCACCTTCGGAGACCCCGTCCTGCTGGGCCGCGCGCTGGCCCGGGGCGGCTGCCGCGTCGTGCAGCTCCGCGCCAAGCAGGCGACCCCCGCGGAGCGGCTGGCGATGGCCACCGCGCTGCTGCAGGCCCTGGCGGACACCGGCGCCCTGCTGGTGGTCAACGACGACGTCGACGTGGCGGCCCGCAGCGGCGCGCACGGGGTCCACCTGGGCCAGGGAGACGGCGAGCTGGCCCGGGCGCGCGCCCGCCTGGGGCCCGACGCGCTGATCGGCCGCTCCACCCATGACCTGGCGCAGGTGGACGCCGCCGTCGCCGAGGGCGCCGACTACATCGGCTTCGGCCCGGTGTTCCCGACGCGGACCAAGGTGGACGCCGACCCCGTGGTGGGGCTGGAGGGCCTCGCCCGGGCCTGCGCCCGCAGCGGCGTGCCGGTGGTGGCGATCGGCGGCTTGCGCCGGGAAGAACTCGCCCGGCTCGCCACCTGCGGGGCCCACGGCTGGGCCGTGGTCTGGGACCTGCTGCGGCACGCGGTCGGCGGAGAGCGCGCGCTCGTCGAGGCGGCGGCGGACTTCGTGCGCGCCGTCCCCCGGGCGGAGGTGCGAAGTCCTGTTCGCGGTGATTGATCTCGACTGCGCACCCGGGTTACCCTTGCGCGGTCAAGACTCCTCCTCTTGTCGGCTCGACGCACCTCCCCGCGCCGCTGCGACAAGGAACCCACGCCCCCCTGCCCGGTGTCCCATCCCCTGGGACCCCCACAGCCCGGACGCCCGATGCCCCGCCTCGCTCCCTACCTGCTGCCCCTGGCGCTGATCCTCGCGGCCTCCCCGGCCCAGGCGGCGAAGAAGAACCGCAACGCGGCCGCCGCAGCCGAGAAGGCGGCGCCGGCCACCGAACCGGGCGGGGCCTCCGCCGGCGAGGCCGCCCCGTCCCTGGTGGGCAGCGGCGAAGGCTCGATCTGGGACTTCATCGAGGCGGGGCAGGCGCCGGCCGCCGTCGACAGCGCCGGCCTCGCCACGGTCGAGCCCGAGGCGCTGCCCGTGGACACCGAGGCGGTCGAGGCCAGCGAGGAGCTGGCCGCCATCCGCGACGCCGAGCGGTCGATCCTGTCGGAGGCCGCGCGCTACGACAGCCCGATCGACTTCTACGTCGACCCGACCGGGACCCTGGAGAACGACCCGCTGCACCTCAAGCAGGTCGACCCGTCGGAGTTCGACATCCCGATGGTCGTCAACGACGACGTCATCCGCTGGATGGAGTACTTCACCGGCCGCGGCCGGAAGTACTACCACCGCTACCTGTCGCGCTCGACCAAGTACCAGCCGATGATGAAGGAGAAGCTGCGCGCGGCGGGGATGCCCGAGGACCTGGTCTACCTCTCGATGATCGAGAGCGGCTACAACCCGCACGCCTACAGCTCGGCCGCCGCCGCCGGCCTCTGGCAGTTCATCACCAGCACCGGCAAGATGTACGACCTGCGGGTGGACTTCTGGGTCGACGAGCGCCGCGACCCCGAGGCGTCGACCGACGCGGCGCTCCGCCTGCTCAAGGACCTGCACGACCGCTACGACGGCGACTGGTACCTGGCCTGGGCCGCCTACAACGCCGGACCCGGGCGCATCGACCGGGCGCTGCGCACCTACGGCAAGATCGACTTCTGGACGATGGTCCAGAAGAAGAGCTTCCGGCCCGAGACCGACAACTACGTGCCCAAGCTGCTGGCCGCCGCGATCATCGGCAAGCACCCCGAGCGCTACGGCTTCACCGACGTCGAGTACCAGGCGCCGGACGCCGTCGAGACCGTCGAGGTGGGCCCCAGCATCGGCCTGGAGGTGCTCGCGAAGTGCGCCGGCGTGAGCCAGGAGGAGTTCCAGCGGCTGAACCCGCACCTGCGCCGCTGGGCCCTGCCGCCGGAGCCGGCGCAGCACCGGGTCTACGTGCCCGCGGGTACCGGCACGACCTTCCTGGCCAGGCTCGAGCAGGTGCCGCCCGAGGAGCGGCTGACCTTCGTGCACCACACGGTGAAGAAGGGCGAGACGCTGTCCACCATCGCCAACCGCTACGACCTGTCGCTGGCCGAGGTGCAGAGCGCCAACCGCATCAGCAACCCCAACCGGATCTACCCGGGGATGAACCTGGTCATCCCCCGGCCGGGCACCACCCCGCCCGAGGCGCTGACGGCCTCGGTGGGCGGCAGCAGCAAGCCGGCCGCCAGCAGCAGCGGCAGCACCAGCCGCAGCGGTGGCAGCAGCGGTGGCAGCAGCGGCAGCAAGGCGCCGACGCTCAGCCACACCGTGCGCAAGGGCGAGACCCTGTCCACCATCGCCAGCCGCTATGGCGTCAAGGCCAGCGACCTGCAGCGCTGGAACGGCATCAGCAACGCCAACCACGTGGTCGTGGGGCAGCGGCTGAAGGTGCACGGCGCGGCGAGCGGCGGCGGCTCCAGCAGCGGCAGCAGCAGCGCGGCGACCTGGTCCAGCTACACCGTCCGCAGCGGCGACACCCTGTCCACCATCGCCTCGCGCCACGGCGTGACGGTCGCCCAGCTCCAGTCCTGGAACAGCATCTCGGGCAGCCGGATCCTGGTCGGGCAGAAGCTCAAGATCCGGAAGTGACGTGCTGACCGTCGAGCAGGCCCTCGCGCGCTGCCTGGCGGCGGCCCTGCCGGTCCGGGCCGAGGCGATCGACCCGGCGGTGGCCGCGGGCCGGGTCCTGGCGCAGGACGTGGTGGCCCCCTCGCCGCTGCCTCCCTGGGACAACAGCGCGATGGACGGCTACGCCGTGCGCTCCGCCGACCTGGCGCAAGGCGGGCCCGCCGGCACCTGCGACCACCCCGCGGCCGACGGCCCCGGGGTCGAGCTGCAGGTGCTGGAGACCATCGCCGCCGGCAAGGTCGGCCAGCACGCGGTGCGGCCGGGGACCTGCGCGCGCATCATGACCGGCGCCCCGCTGCCCCAGGGCGCCGACGCCGTCGTGATGCGCGAGGACGCCACGGTGCTGCCGGGGAGCCCCGAGCGGGTGCTCCTGCGCGGCGGCGCCCGGCCCGGACAACACGTCCGCCCCCGCGGCGAGGAGCTGATGCCCGGCGACCTGGTGCTGCGGGCGGGTGCCACCCTGGGTCCCGGGCACGTCGGCCTGCTGGCCCACCTGGGCCTGGACCGCGTCGAGGTGGCGCGCCAGCCGCTGGTGGCCGTCGTCAGCACCGGCGACGAGCTGGTCGCCCCCGGCCGCCCCCTCGGACCGGGCCAGATCCACGCCAGCAACGGGCAGGCGCTGTGCGCCTGGATCGAGGCGGCCGGCGCCCGGGCGCTGGACTGCGGCGTGGCGCCCGACACGCTGGAGGGCACCCGCGCCGCCTTCCGCCGCGCCCTGGACGCCGGCTGCGACCTGCTCTTGAGCAGCGGCGGCGTCAGCGTCGGCGACTTCGACTTCGTCAAGGAGGCGCTGGGCGAGGTCGGGGCGGCGATGGACTTCTGGAAGGTCGCGGTCAAGCCCGGCAAGCCGCTGGCCTTCGGCACCATCGGCGGCGTGCCCGCCTTCGGCCTGCCCGGCAACCCCGTGAGCTGCCAGGTCGAGTTCCTGCTCTTCGTCCGCCCGATCCTGCGGCGCAGCATGGGCGACCCGCGGCCCTTCCTGCCGGTGCTCGACGCGACCTTCGTCGAGGGCTTCCGCAAGGCGCCCGGCCGCGCGGAGCTGGTGCGCGTGCGCCTGTCCTTCGACCCGGACGGTCGCCTGGTCGCGCACTCGACCGGCGACCAGGGCTCGGGCATGGGCAGCAGCATGGCGCAGGCCCACGGCTTCGCCCTGATCGCCCGGGAGAGCGCCGGCGTGCCGCCGGGCACCACCGTCCCCGTCCAGGTCTTCGACTGGTCCTTCTCCGCGGGCGAGCAGCCCGGCCTGCGCTGGGCGGGACATGCCTGAGCCGGTGGTGCCCGCCTACGTGCTGGCGGGAGGGCGCTCGACGCGGATGGGGCGGGACAAGGCCTTCGTCGAGGTCGAGGGACAGCCCATGGCCGCCCGGGTCGCCCGGGCGCTGCGGGCCGGAGGCGCCGAGCCGGTCCACCTGGTCGGCAAGGACCCCGCCCTGGCCACGCTCGGCCTGCCGTGGGTGCCCGACCGGGACGCGCTGCACCACCCGCTGGTCGGCGCCGCCGCGGCCCTGCGGCACGCGCGCCTGCTCGGGGCGACCCGGGCGCTGCTCTGCCCTTGCGACCTGCCCTGGATCGACGCCGGCGCGATCGCCTCCCTGCTGGCCGCGGGCGCCGACGCCTGCCTGGGCGACGGGGAGCGCGTACAGCCGCTGTGCTGCGTGCTGCCGGTCGCGCGTGCCGCGGAGCTGGCCGGCCAGGCGGCCCGGGGCGCCGCGGTGCGCGCCGCGCTGTCCGACCTGGCCGTGGTGCTCGCGCCCGCGGCCGCGCTGCGCAACGTCAACCGAGCCGAGGACCTGGCCGCCGGTTCCCCGCCGTCGACGTGCTAGGCTGACCGACTCCCGGAGACCGCCGTGCCCGTCCCCTTCCGCGTCGTCGCCGTCCAGGGTGGCCCCGCCGCCGCGTCCGACCTGCTGGATGCCGCCCACGCGCAGATCGAAGCCGCGCCGGACTTCGGCGCCATCGTCGGCGAGCTGCTGGCGGCGCTCGCCGGGCGCGTGGTGGTAGTGCATTGCCGCGAGATCGAGCGCCGCTTTCTCGACGTGGCGCTGAAGGCGCGCCTGGGCGAGGGGATCGAGTTTCCGGTGATCGACACCATGGAGCTGGAGGCCCGGCT
>JAKLKF010000130.1 GCA_023150805.1 Myxococcota bacterium
ACCCGAGCGGTCGCCGTGCGACAGGGCGTTCCCCCGCTCGCGGAGGCCCGGCTTCAGGAAGACGGTCGCGAAAGCGCAGCGATTACGTCAACCTCGCCGGGTCCCCCTGGGAGGCCCGCCATGAACCTCGTCCCCGCCACCGTCCTGCGCCGCGACGACGCCGATCCTGCCGGCACCTTCGCGGTCCAGAACGCCCCGCGCCGCGATCGCGCGGTGCTCCTCGTCGGCTCCACCGTCTACGTCTGGCCCGTGCCCGCGCGCCCTGACGCGCTGCGCGTGCGTCGCGTCCGTCTTGACGCGCCCGTGCGTCGCGTGCCCGACGGCCCCGTGTTCGGCGGCGACGACGAGCCAGAGGCCCCCGCGACCCGCCGCGTCCAGGCCGACCGCCTGCGCCGCCTCCAGGCCCGCTCCGCGCTCTACGCCATGCCCGCGACGCTGTGCAGCACGCAGGACGTCGCCGACGTGTTCGCGCTCCGCGAGTCCGATGTGCGCGCCTCCCGCCCAGCGACCGCCCGCCGCATCGGCCGCGCGTGGATGGCCCCGTTCGGGGACTGGCTCGTGGCGCTCGGCGTCGACCTCGCGGGGCTCGCCGCCCAGGCCGAGGCCACGCGCATCGTGCGCACCCGCGCGCCCGCCGCGCCCACGCTTCGTCCCCTCGGCGGACCGTCCGCCGGTCGGAGGTGAGCGATGGCCAAGGCCACCCGCCCGAAGCCCATCGAGATCGGCCCCCTCCGGGCCTCGCCGATGAACCGCTGCCGCGAGCAGGACGGCGTGCACCGCTGGTACTGGCGCGCCCGCCGCAAGGGCGTCCGCGACCTCGTGTGGGCCGGCTGGGCCACCCGCAACGAGGCGCAGCACCTCCTCGCCGACCGCGTGGCGCGCGGACTGGTGCCCCCGACGTGCAAGGTGGCGACCGGGCCGGTGAACACGGTCGGAGAGCTCATCGACCGCTGGCACGCCCGGCAGCAGGATCGCGCTGACCTGTCCGAACGCACCCTCGACCACTACGACAAGGCCGCCCGCCATCTCGTCGCCTGGGTGCGCGAGGTCGGGGTCCACCGCCTCGACCGCGACACCGTCGAGCGGTACCGCGACCACCGGCTGCGGGAGGGTGCTTCTCCGAGGCTCATCGTGCAGGAACTGCGCGTCTGGTCGATGGCTTGGCGGTGGGGGCAGGAGGCCGCGATGGTCCCGGCGCGCGCCTTCCCGACCGTTCCGGTGATGGTCGAGGGCTACGTCGCCAACCACCACACGCCCGATCCGGCCGACGTCCGCAAGGTGCTCGACGCCTGCACCGGCGAGGCACGGCTCGCCATTGAGCTGTTGGCGATCACCGGCGCGCGGGTGTCGGAGATCGCCGATCTGCGGCGCTGCGACATCGAGGTCGATGGCCGGCGCGTTCACCTGCGCCTCACCGGCAAGACGGGCACGCGGCGCTTCCCGTTGCTTGAGCCCATCGCCGAGACGATGCGGCTTCGGGCAGGGAGCGAGGCGTCTCCGGCGTTCCCGAGCTTCGGCAACCCCCGCGACCAAGCTCTGCGGGGGCGCCTCGCGCGGGCCTGCAAGCGGGCCGGCGTTCGCGCCTTCACGCCGCACGGGCTGCGACGGATGGTCGTGGACAGGATGCTGCGCGCAGGGGTCGATCCGGCGACGGCGGCGAGCCTGACCGGGCACTCGGTCGTGGTGATGCTGCGGTTCTACCGGCAGGTGACGGAGGCCGATCGGGAGGCGGCGGTCGCCAAGGCGGCGCTGGCGGCTTTTCCGTCGTGAGTCGATGGAGCCGCTCCCTGGTGCCAAGGTCCAGGACCAACCTCCTTGACTTCCCGAACGCGGTGTAGACGTGATGCCCACGTGCGCATACATCGAGTTGGAGGTCGCTATGGGTTCCGCGAAGGAGCAGATGCTGCATGAGGAGGCTGCCACGGCCGTTGGTGAAGAAATCTGTGTGAGGGCAGGAGTCTTGTCACCATGCCCGCAGCACAACGAGATGCTGCTGAGCACCGGCAGCGACTTGGTCTCGGCGTATAAGCTGGCCTCTGCGTTGGTGCGTGACCGGGATCCGCTCGTGCGGGGGTTCTCCCACCGCGAGGTCACCGACGGCGTCAAGGCGGCGATCGAGGGCAATCCCGCTGAGGAATGCACCCATCCGTCCCACTACGACTAGCCAGCCCGGCCACATCGTACCGCGCCGCCCGCCGCGAGCAGCCCACCGGGAACTGTTCCCACTCCGGGCGGGAACAGGCCCCCTCGGGCCGGGAACAGACCCATCCGACCCGCCGAGAACACCGTCCCCACCGACCTCGCGCGCCCGCCCCAGGCTACTCCACGTACCCCAGCGCCCGTGTTGTCTGGGGCGCTGGGCTCCGTGGCTCCGCTCGCTCCGACTCGTCGCAGTCTCTCGCTACGCTCGCGACCACTCCTCGCCTCCGCTTGCTACTCCACATACCCCAGCGCCCGGAGCCCCTCCTCGGTCTCCCTGCTCATCCCCTCTTCCCGGTGGCCGGGCGCAGCGGCGTCCCACGCGGCCAGCGCCGCCGTCAGCGCCGCGGCCGCCGCGGGATCCTCCACCGCCGGCTGCCCCGCACCCAACCGGTACAGCCTGGGCCCCAGCCCCTCCCACGGGGTCGCGGTCAGGAAGTGCTCGCCGTGGGCGACGCTGCGGTCGAAGGGCAGGTTGTTCCAGGCGTCGGCGCGCTGCAGGGGGATGGGCTTGGTCGCCTCGGCGAAGCTGGGTGGCGTCGCAGGGGGCGGCTGGCCGGCGGCGGCGGCGCGCCACAAGGGCGCCAGGTCCTGGCCCTCGCCCAGGGGGCCGCCGGGCAGGCCCGCGGCGGACAGGACGGTGCTGCCGACGTCGAGCAGGCGGACGGGGCTGTCCACGACGGTGCCGGCGGGCAGGGCGAAGCGGCCGGTGCCGTGCAGGATGAGGGGGACGTGGATGGCGGGCAGGTCAGCGTCCAGGGGGTGGCCGTAGGGGGCCAGGCCGGGGTCGTCCAGGGCCTCGCCGTGGTCGGCGAGCAGCACGACCAGGGCGTCGTCGAGCAGGCCGCGCGACCGCAGGCCGTCGAGCAGGCGGCCGGCCTGCTGGTCGGTCCAGGTGACCTCGGCCAGGTAGGCGGCGCGGGCCCGCCGCGACTGTTCATCGGTCAGGGTGCCGGCGCGCACGGCCTCGACCAGGGGGCCCGGGTCGGTGGTGCCCGCGGGATCGTCCAGGAAGGTGGCGCGCAGCTCGGCGGGCGCGCTGTCCCAGGGGCTGTGGGGATCGAAGTAGTGGACGAAGAGGAACAGAGGACGGTCCTGCCGCCGCTGGTCGACCAGGGCCAGGGCGCGATCGGTGACGACGTCGGCGCGCTCCTCGAAGCGGTGGCGCACGCGGGTCCGCACCTGGTCGTCGTACACGCGGAAGCCGCGGCCCAGGCCCATGTCCGCGCTGAGGGTGCTGGCGCCGACGACGGCCAGGCTGTCCCAGCCGGCGGCGGACAGCCGCTCGGCCAGCAGGGGAAGGTCGGCGGGCACGGGGAAGCCGTTGCGGGGCACGCGGTGGCCGTGCGGGTCGCGGCCGGACATGACGCTGGTGTGGCTGGACAGGGTGGTGGGGGCGTGGGCCAGGGCCCAGGCGAAGCGCACGCCGCCCCGGGCCAGGGCGTCGGCGGTGGGGGTGCGGGCGTCGGGGCCCGTGACCTCGGGCCGCCAGTGGCGCTGGTCCGCGTAGCAGGACAGGGCGTCGGCGCGGGTGGTGTCCCAGGACAGCAGGACGACGGTGGGCGGCGCGGGGTCCGGCGCCGCGGGCACGCGCGAGCAGGACAGCAGCAGGAGCAGGGCGGCGGCGAGGGGCATGGCGAGGCGGGCGGGCCGGGAGGGGAGGATGACCCTACCTCCATGGCCCGGCGCTTGCCCCTGGCGCGCCGACGCCGTACGGACCGGCGATGCGCGAGCGCCACCCCACGGCCGGTCCGGATGACGCCGTCCCCGCGACCCTGGCCCGCCTGATCGAGGCCAGCGACCGGCCGATGCTGGTGGCGACGATCTTTGCGGTGGCCGCCTACCTGGCCCAGCTCGCGGGCCTGTGGCCGATGCTGGGCCTGGACACGGCCTACCGCCGCTTCTCCCTGGTGGTGGACCTGGTCTTCCTGGCGGACCTGCTCCTGAAGCTGCTGGTCCTGCGCGGGCCCTACCTGCGCTCGCCGTGGTTCCTGGTGGACCTGGTGGCGGCCCTGCCGGTGCTGGGCAGCCTGCCGCGCATGCCCGACGCCATCGCCGCCCTGCGGGTGGTGCGCACGCTGCGCTTCTTCCGCCTGCTGCGCACCGTGCGCATGGTGCGGGTGCTCGGCATGTTCCGCGCGGCCGAGGAGGCGGCGGGTGACAGCCCCGAGGGGCGCGACTTCCGCCGGGCGCTGTACCTGGCCGTCGTGTCCTACACGGGCATGTTCATGGGCGTCCTGGCCGCGGTCGGCGAGGATCGCCGCGCCGAGCTGTTCCTGGTGCTGGGCTCGGTGCTGGGGATGATCCTGATCCTGGTGGTGACGCGCTACCGGGTGCGTGACCTGTCCGCCCAGCAGGTGCGGGCGCTGCTGAACGTGGCGCTGCCGGTTCAGGTGGCCCGCCACCTGTTCGCCCACCCCGAGGCGGCGGGGCACACCGAGCACGCCCCGGCCACCGTGATCTTCTGCGACCTGGTCGGCTTCACCGAGGCGGTCGAGGGCCTGGACGGCGACCTGGACCGCCTCAAGCAGCACCTGGAGGCGGCCTTCGACGTGGTGGTCGACGCCCACGTGGAGCAGGACCTGATCGTCGACAAGTTCATCGGCGACGCGGTGATGTCCTTCCGCGGCGGCAGCCTGGTGCCGGGCAGCGCCCAGGACCACGCCGCGCGGGTGGTGCGGGCGGCGGTCGCGGGCTCCCGTGCCCTGGCGGCCCTGGGCGACCCCTACTTCCGCGCCCTCAAGGTGGGCGGGGCCAGCGCCGAGCGCGCGGTGATCGGCGCCTTCGGCACCTCGCGCCGCCTGTCCTACACGGTGCTGGGCGACGACGTGAACCTGGCCTCGCGGCTGGAGGCGGCCTGCGGGCAGGTGGGCGCCTGTACGCTGTTCTGCCCGCGCACGCGGGCGCTGGCCGGCGAGGTGCCGGGGGTGGCCTGGCGCCGGATCGGCCGGGTGCGGGTGAAGGGCAAGGCCGACGACATCGAGGTCTTCGAGGCGCTGCCGGCGGAGGAGGCCGGCCCCTGGCTGGCCCTGTACGAGGAGGGGGTGCGCCGGATCGAGGCCCAGGACTTCGCCCTGGCCCTGGACCGCCTGTCGGCCGCCGACCAGCGCCGGCAGGGCGGCGATCCCGCCAGCCGGGTGCAGGCCCGGCGCGCCGCCCGGCTGGTGGACGAGCCGCCCGGCCCGGGCTGGGACCCGGCGATGTCGGTGACGAAGTGACCGCCCGGTGAGAGAATCGCGCCCTCGCCCGGAGGTCCCCGTGTCGGATGATCGCCCCCACCTCGCGCTGACCCGCGTCCGCGGCGTCGGCGCCTCGCTCGCCGCGCGCCTGCATCACGCCGGCTTCCTCACCGTCGCGGACCTGGCCCGCGCCACGTCCGAGGCGCTGTGCGCGGTCGCCGGCATCGGGCCCGGCACGGCCCCGGGCATCATCGCGGCGGCCCAGGCGCTCGCCGAGGTCCCCGCGCCGCCGACGCCCATGGCGACGGCCCCCGCGGGGGATCCGCCGGCGCGTGGACCGGAGGACCAGGGCAAGAAGAAGAAGGGAAAGAAGGGCAAGAAGCACAAGGACAACAAGCACAAGGGCGAGAAGAAGGACAAGAAGAAGAAAGACAAGGGCGAGAAGAAGGACAAGAAGAAGGGAAAGAAGGGCAAGAAGCACAAGAAGGGCCACAGTGCCGCCGCGGAGCCGGCCCCCTCGGCGGACTGAGCCGGCATGGGCGGCTAAGCGGTCGGCATGACCCGCCGCGGCCCCCCTCCCCCCGCCCAGCAGCAGCTCACCGCACCCGAGCCGCCCCCGCCGCTGGCAGCCCGGATGCGGCCGCGCACGCTGGAGGAGTACGTGGGCCAGGCCCACATCCTGGGACCCGGCCGCCTGCTGCGCCGCGCGATCGAGGCCGACCAGCTCAGCAGCGTGCTCTTCTACGGCCCGCCGGGCACGGGCAAGACCACCCTGGCGCGCGTGATCGCCGGCAGCACCCAGGCGCGCTTCACCGCGCTCAACGCCGTGCTGGCCGGCGTCGCCGACATCCGGGCCGCCATCGACGAGGCCCGTGGCCTGCGCCAGAGCCACGGCAAGCGCACGATCCTGTTCGTCGACGAGGTGCACCGCTTCAACAAGGCCCAGCAGGACGCCCTGCTGCCCTGGGTGGAGAACGGCACGGTCACCCTGGTGGGCGCGACGACCGAGAACCCCTACTTCGAGGTGAACAAGGCCCTGGTCAGCCGCTCGCGGGTCTTCCAGCTCCAGCCGCTGACCGACGAGGACCTGCGCCAGGTGCTGCGGCAGGCGCTGTCCGACCGCGAGCGCGGCTACGGCGACCTGGCCGTGGCGCTGGAGCCCGAGGCGCTCGACCACCTGGTCGGAGTGGCCAACGGCGACGCGCGGGCGGCGCTGAACGCGCTGGAGCTGGCGGTCGAGACGACGCCGCCGGGGCCCGACGGGGTGCGGCGGATCCCGCTCTCGGTGGCCGAGGAGAGCATCCAGCGCCGCGCGGTCCTCTACGACAAGGAGGGCGACGCGCACTTCGACACGATCAGCGCCTTCATCAAGTCCGTGCGCGGCAGCGACCCGGACGCGGCCCTGTACTGGCTGGCGCGCATGGTCTACGCCGGCGAGGATCCCCGCTTCATCTTCCGGCGCCTGGTGATCCTGGCCAGCGAGGACGTCGGCCTGGCCGACCCGCAGGCGGTCGGCGTGGTGATGTCCTGCGCCGAGGCCTTCGACCGCATCGGCATGCCCGAGGGGCGCTACCCGCTGGCCCAGGCGACGCTGTACCTGGCGACGACGGCCAAGAGCAACAGCGCGATGTCCTTCTTCGACGCGCTCGACGCGGTCGCCCGCGAGCGGGCCCAGGACGTGCCCACCCACCTCAAGGACGCCACCGGCGACAAGGAGGCCTTCGGCCACGGCGAGGGCTACCTGTACCCCCACGCCTACCGGGACCACTGGGTGGCCCAGCAGTACCTGCCCGAGGGGCTGAAGGGGCGGATCTTCTACCAGCCCTCCGACCAGGGCTGGGAGGGGGTGGCCGGCCCACGGGTCGCCCGCCAGCGCGAGGCCCAGCTCGCCGCGATGCTGGAGGGTGTCGGCCTGGCGCCGGTGGAGCGGCTGTCCTCCTCGCCCGGCGACGCCCGCGTCGAGCGCTGGCTGCAGCGCGCGGCCAGCCAGGCGGGCGAGCGGCTGGCCGCCTGGCGAGCGGCGCTCTTCGAGGCGGCCGGCGTGCAGCGCCACCACCTGGTCCTGGACCTGGACGCGGGCACCGGCCTGCTGACGTGGGAGGCGCTGCGGCGCGCGCCCGAGGGGGGGGTCTGGGCCTGGTCGCCGCGGCCGGAGCAGGCCCAGGCCCTGCGGGGGCTGGCCGAGCGCCTGCCCGAGCTGGAGCGGCCGACCGTGGTGGGCGGAGACCTGGAGGAGCTGGTCGCCCGCGCCGGCAAGGTGCGCTTCGACCGGGTGCTGGGCCGCGACCTGCTGGTGCGCGCCGACCGGCCCGAGGCGGTCCTGCGCGTGGCCGTGGAGCACATGGCGCAGGACGGCCGGCTGTGCCTGGTCGAGTCCCTCCCGCGCCACACGCAGCGCCTGTACGCCTTGATCCCCGAGGGGGGAGCCGCGCCCGAGCTGCTGCGCGTCTGGGCGGCCGCGGAGGAGGCGGTCTACACCGACGAGGGGGACCCGCTGACCCGCTGGACGGCGCGCGGCCTGGAGTCCCTGCTCCAGCCCCAGGGGCTCGCCGTGCAGGCCCGCACGCTGCGGGCCCACCAGCCGCTGGTGGTCACGCGCGCGGTCGTGGACCGCTGGCTGGACAGCCGGCCGGACTCCTGGCTGGGCCGGCTGCAGGCCCACCTGCCCGGGCCCGAGGCGCAGGCCGTCGCCAGCGCGGTCCGCCGCCTGGAGGGGCGGACCCTGCCCTGGCAGGCCGAGGCCTTGCTGCTGGTCGCCGAGCGGGCCTGGTCCCAGCGGGCCTGATCTCAGCGGGCAGCGAAGCGCGCCTCCAGCTTGGTGAGCTGGCTCTCGAAGCCCTCGGCCTGCATGCGCGACATCTCCGGCACGTGCATGGGCGAGAGGGTGACGCGCATCGTCGTGCGCCCGCCGTGGTCGACCAGCTCGACCTGGATGACGCTCTCGTAGGAGGGCACGCCGGGCAGGAAGTCGATGGTGTTGACCAGCGTCAGGCGGGTGCAGGGCACCAGCTCGCCCCACCGCGCGAAGACCGGGTGCGAGGTGGGCTGCCCCGCGGCCTGCATGGCCGAGATCATCTCGGGGCTGTCGGCGACCATGTCGTAGTGCAACAGCCCGCCGGGCACGGCGTCCAGCGTGTGCACGTCGGCCCGGAAGCCCTGCGGCCCCCACCACGAGGCGAAGCCCTCCTTGGTCGTCCACAGGTCCCACAGCTCCCGCGGCGTCGCCGCCCAGGTGCGCTCGATGACGATGGGGGAGGCGGCGGCAGGCGGGCGAGAGGGATCAGTCGGCATCGGGGTCCTCGGGCTTGGGGGGCAGGGGTGCGGGGGCTTGGGACCGGCGGGCGAGCAGGGCCTGGCCGAAGCGGTCCAGGCGCTCGTCCCACAGGGCGCGGTAGTGGGCCAGCCAGGCGTCCAGCTCGATGAAGGGCTCGGGGCGCAGGGCGTAGATGCGGCGCTGCCCCTCGGCCCGGGCGGCCACGAAGCCGGCCTCCTGCAGGATGCGCAGGTGCCGCGAGACGCCGGACTGGGCGATGCCGACCTGCTCGACCAGCAGGCCGACGGGCTGCTCGCCGGCGCGCAGGGCCTCGACGATGCGGCGGCGGGTCGGGTCGGCGAGGGCCAGGAAGGGGTCGATTTCCATGATGGTGTATATACACAACCATGGATGGTTCTGCCAGCCCCCCCCTCGCGGCCGTTCAGCCCCCCGCCTCGTCCCGCTCCCAGACCAGGCCCTGGTAGCGGCGGGAGAGGGTCGCGACGGCGCGGTCCAGGGCCGGACGCCGCTCGTCCTCGAGCTGCTGCCGGCGGATCGCGTCGGCGGCCTCCCAGTGCAGGAAGGTGAAGCCGGTGGTGCGGGCCTGGAACTTGGCGTCGGCGGCGCGGGCGGCCCAGTCGGCGGGCGAGTGCATCATCATGTAGGCCCCGCGCAGCACGTCATCCATGCGCACGACCGGGTCCAGCTCGCGCAGCAGGCGGGGCAGGCGTCCGGAGCGCGCCTGGAGCAGGGCCTGGGCCTGGCGCACGCCGGCGGCGCTGGCCTCGGCCCGGGTCTGCGGGGCGGGCACGACGTTGCTGGCGAGCACCACCTGGGCGCCCTCCAGGTAGAGCGTGTCGTCGGGGATGTTGTTGATCATCCCGCCGTCGATCAGGCGGTAGTGGCGGCGGTTGCCCGGGTGGGGGCCGGGCAGGGCGCGGGTGGGGCGGCCGGGCAGCGGGCGCCAGGCGCGCAGCTCCTGCCGGTCGATGGTGGTGGGGGTGAAGGGGCCCGGCATGGAGCCGCTGGCGCGCACGCCGAAGCCGATGGGGCCCTGGCGGATCGTGACCTGCACGGCGGCGTCGATGTCGGCGCAGACCGGGAAGAAGGGCACGAGCAGGTTCTCGAGCAGGGGCGCGCCCAGGTGGTGGTCGACGAAGTCGGCGACCACCGAGGAGCTGAGCGCCGCCGGGCGGCAGGCGCGCTCGAAGTCGGCGCCGAGCTGGATGGCGCGGGCCAGGCCGGGCAGGCCCTCCAGGCCCTCGGGCAGGGGCAGGCCGGGCGGCAGCGCCAGCCCGTCCCCCGCGGCGTAGAAGGCCCCGATGACGGCGCCGCCGGACACCCCGGCCACCATGTCGATGGGCACCCCCGCGGCGTGCACGAGCTGGAGCAGCGCGATGTGCGCGTAGGCCAGGGCGCCGCCGCCGCCCAGGGCCACGCCGACGCGCCGCTCGGTCAGCGCCCGCATCCAGCGGCTGACCTCGGCCCGCAGGCGGGGCTCCAGCGCGTCGAGCGCCCGCTCGGAGCGGGCGGCGTCCCACAGCTCCCGCGAGATCCGGACCGTGCCCAGGGGGACCGTGCGCTCCTCCCCCGGCGCCGCGGGCGGCGCGGGCACGACCGCGGTGTAGATGAGCGGCCGCACCAGGACGTTGAGCAGCCGCTCCTGCACGGGGGTGTAGGGCCGGGTGGCGACGTAGAGCGTCCGGCGGCAGCGCTCCAGCCACGCCCGGTGCTCCACCGGCGGCACCTCGCCGAAGTCGACCAGCACCATGTCGGCGCGCGCCGAGCGCGGGGCGAGGAGGGCCGCGCTGGGGGCCGTGCGCGGGTGCAGGGTCAGCTCGATCACCTCGCCGGGCCCCTCGCCGGGCCCCGCCGACACGACGGGCTCGCCCCGGTGGCGCGGGTCCAGGTGCAGCACGCAGACCCGGTCCCCCCACTCCCGGGCGGCGCTGTGCGCCAGCCAGCGACTCGCCGCGCGCAGGCCCGCACCCGGCGCGTCCCCGACCACGGCGACCCAGTGCCCGCGGACCGGGCCCTGCTCGCCGCGCGAGATGTGCTCGATCATCCCGCGACGGTCGCCGGGCTGGAAGGCGCTGCCCGAGAGCACGCCCCGCCGGAACGAGGGCGAGGACAGGAACTGGGCGCGGAACACGTCCCGCCGCAGGCGCAGCAGCACGGCCCCGTCCTCGCCGGCCCGCACGTCGTAGAGCATGGGCCCCGGCCGCACCAGGTTCCCCTCGCCCAGCACGGCCCCCACGCCCAGCGCGATGACCCGCGGCCGGTGCTCCTGGCCGTCCAGCCGGATCGTCCCCGGCGGGCGCAGGACCACGGTGCCCTCGACCACCAGCAGCAGGGCGTCGGGGTCCTGGTCGGCGGCGACCACCGCGCCCCGGGGCGGGACGGTCGTGAAGGTCGCGCCCTCCAGCAGCGGGAAGACCTGGTCGGGCGGCACGTTCTCCAGGAGCACGCACTTGCGCAGGCTCTCCACCACCCAGGGCGCGTGGCGCTGGACCCAGATGAGGCGGTGGATCACGGCGCGCAGGCTCTCGTTGCCCTCGGCCACGCGCAGGATGTGGCCCTCCTCGATGAAGAGCACGCGCGAGCCGCGGTAGGCGCTGGCCCCCATCATGCCGCTGTCGGCCAGGCTGTCCTCGCCGAAGACGCCGCCGGGGCCGAGCATCACGGTGACCGGGGCGCGGCGGTGCTCGCTGCGGTTGGTGACGGCGACCAGGCCCTCGACGACCACGTACAGGCCGAGCGTGCGCTCGTCGTCGGCGCTGATGCGCTCGCCGGCAGCGTAGCGCTGGGGCACGGCGACCTCGGCCAGGGCGGACAGGGCCGGCCCGTCCAGGCCCGACAGGTCCATCGCCGCCTCCAGGGCACCCAGCCGTTCCGTCCGGTCCATGGCTACTCCCCCCGGCCGGGCATGGCCCGGATGTGCAGATCCCGCTGCGGGAAGGGGATCTCGATGCCCTCGGCCCGCAGGCGCGTGTAGATGGCGCTGTTCAGGCGGTCGAGCACCACGTAGCGGTGCTCGGGGCGCGCGATCCAGGCCAGCACGACGAAGTCCAGGCTGGACTCGCCCAGCGCCCGGAGCTGCACCACGGGCGCGCAGTCCGGATCGCCCAGGACCCCCTCCGTGCCCCGCGCGACGTCGAGCAGCACGGCGCGGGCGTGCTCCAGGTCGGTGCCGTAGGCCACGCCGCAGGGCACCTGCAGGCGCTCGCGCTCCAGGCCCCCGCCCGAGGGGTTGGTGATGCGCGCGCTGGCCATCACCTGGTTGGGCACGATGATCTCGACGTTGTCCTGGGTCAGCAGGCGGGTGCTGCGCAGGCCGATCTGGGTGACCCGGCCGCGCTCGCCGCTCTCCAGCTCCAGGAAGTCGCCGATGCGGTAGGGCGCGTCGGCGATGATGACGACGCCGGCCAGCAGGTTGGACAGCGTGTCCTGGGCGGCGAAGCCGACGGCGATGCCCAGCACGCCGGCGCTGGCCAGCCAGGCGGTCACGTCGATGTGCCAGGCGACCAGCAGGGCGTAGGCGCAGCCGCCGATGACGAGCGCCTTGGCCAGCATGTCGAAGAGGGGAAAGGTGCGGGCCTGGACCATGCCGCGGTCGTGAGCGTCGTCGGCCAGCCGCTGCAGCGCGCGGCGCGCCAGCGCGAACAGGCTCCAGGTCCAGCGCAGGATGGCGACGGTGGCCAGCACGCTGCCCAGCGCGCGCTCGGCGACCGCGCCCACCTGCAGGGACAGCGCGGCGTACCAGACGCCGGTGAAGGCCACGGTCAGGACGATGGGGGCCCGGACGTGGTCGATGAACAGCTCGTCCAGCGTGAAGCGCGTGCGCTCGGCCACGACCCGGCGGAACAGGCGCAGGCCCAGGTCCACCCCGCCAGCCGCGAGCAGGGCCAGGCAGGCCAGCAGGAGCGCCCGGGAGAGGGGGTCTTCTGCCTGCTCGGCCAGGCCCAGCGCGCTGAGCAGGCCGGCGAGGGGATCAACGGGAGGGGCGTCCATCGGTGGCTCGGCGGGAGGCGGAGGAGGCGTGGCCGCGAAGGGATGCGCGACGTAGACGACCCCGTGACCCTATTGCGCCCCTACCTGTCTCGCGCCGACCGCGCCGCCCTGCGCGGCGCGCCCGACCTCCCCACCGCCCTGGTCGCCCGGGGGCACGACGGCCCGCTTCACGGCTTGCGCCACGTGCTCGCCGCCCACCCCGAGGTGGCGCCCTCCCCCGCCGACCTGCTCGCGCGGATCGACGACCTCGACCGCGCCTTCCCCGGCGGCGTGCCGCTGCTGCTGCCCGGCGCGCCGGCCACCCTGGACCTGCCGCGCGCCGCGGTGGCCGGCCTGGGCGCCCACCTGCTGCTGGGCAGCCTGCCCCCGCACGAGGCGCTGCACCCCGAGCAGCCCTTCAACCGGCTGGACCCCGCGCTGGCCGACCGCCTGCCCTCGACCCAGGCCAAGCTGGCCGCGTGGCTGTGCTGGCTGCGGCAGGCCGGGCGGGCGCCTCCCCCGGGCCGGCTGCGGATCCTCCGCCGCTGCCAGGCGCCGCCCACCGCCGCACAGTGGGCCGCCTGCGAGGCCCCGCTGACCCCGCTGCTCGTCTTGCCCGGCAGCATCGAGGACGCGCAGGGCTGCCTGCAGGTCGACTTCGCCAACCGCTTCCCCGGTGGCGGGGTGCTGGGCCGCGGCAACGTGCAGGAGGAGCTGCGCTTCTCGGTCTCGCCCGAGCTGCTGGCGACGACGCTGCTCTGCCCGGCCCTGCGCGACGACGAGGCGCTGGTCGTGCACGGCGCCGCGCGCTTCTCCACCATCCAGGGCTACGGCGGCGGGGCCCGCTTCGCCGGCGCCTTCGCCGACCCCACGCCGACGCGGCCCGACGGCTCGCCGCGGGTCGAGGTCGTGGTGCTCGACGCCCTGCCCTTCTGCGACGGCGGCGACCTGCGCCGGCAGATCCACCTCTCGCACCGCCTGCGCGAGGCGGGCAAGGCCTGGGTCGGCTTCCTGCCCTCGCCCGAGGAGGGGGCGACCCCGGTCGCGACCGGCAACTGGGGGGGCGGCGTCTTCGGCGGGCACCTGCCGCTCAAGGCGCTGATCCAGTGGATGGCGGCCTCCTGGCACGGGCGCCCGCTGCGCTACCACCCCTTCGGCGACCCGCGCCTGGGCGACCTGGAGGGCTTCGCCGCGGCGGCGCGGGGCTGGACGGTGGGCCGGCTGTGGGCGGCGCTGGAGCGCGTGGCCGAGGGCCTGCAAGGGCGCCCGGTGGGCCAGGGCTGCGGCCTCAGCGACGGGAGATCCCTGTACGAGGCCGTGCGCGACGCGCTTTGCTGAGGGCCAGGGCCAGCAGGGCGCCGACGAGCGGCGGGCCGCCGCCCGGGGCAGGGCCGGAGGCGCAGGCGCAGCCGGTGGGTTCGAGGGGGCTGCGCGACCCGGGGGGCTCGGCCGGCGCGCCGGAGTCCACCGCCGACGCGCCGCCGTCTGTGGCGCCTCCCCCGTCGCTGGTGCCCCCGTCGCTGGCGCCCCCGTCGTTGGACCCGCCGTCGCTGCCGCCCCCGTCGCCGGAACCGCCGTCGCTGCCGCCCCCGTCGCTGCTGCCCCCGTCGCCGGTCCCCGTGTCGACCGGGTCGGTCTCGGCGCAGTCCCCCGCAAGGCAGGTCAGCCGCACCGCGTCGGCGACCAGCTTCTGGCCCGACGCGATGTCCCCGTCGCTGTCGTCCCACACGGCCACGTTCTGGCCGCCGCCGGCGGCGAAGTCGTAGCTGCCCAGCGACAGCCAGCCCTCGGTCGAGGTGGGGTCCACCCGCAGCTCGTGCTCGACCCCGTCGGCCAGGATCACGTAGCGGACGTCGTCGTAGACGGCCCAGTCCGCGTCGATCCACGCCTCGACGGCGTAGGTGCCGGCCTCCGACAGGTGGACCTGCCACCAGGCCCAGTTGTCGGGGACCTCGGTCTCCCAGGCGTTCGTCCACAGCAGCCGCCCGCCGTAGCCGTCGTCCTCGTCCCGCCAGTAGTCCAGGTCCCCGAAGGCCTGGAAGCAGGCCCCCTCGTCGTCCAGGATCCCGCCCTCGCTGGGCAGCAGCTCGCAGGGCGCGCTGGCCTCGCAGTGGCCGGGCCGCAGGGGGCGCCCGCCGTCCTCGCCGGCGAAGATCCCCCAGTGGTTGGCCACCGAGCGGTAGCCGCCGCCGTAGTTGTTGCCGCTGGCGTCGTTGACGTAGCTCTCGCCCTCGGCCCAAAGCTGGCTGCTGCCGCCGCCGTCCAGGTTGTAGGCCTGCCAGGCGCCCAGCTCCTCCATCAGCAGGGCCAGCTCGGTGCCGTACATGCCCTCGTCGTCGTCGGTGCGGCCGTCGACCACCGCCAGGATGAAGGCCTGGTGGTCCTCGGTGATGCCCATGGCGGTGCGGGGGTGGCGCGCCCGCATGTCGCTGCGGTCGGGGAAGCAGTCGCTGGCCGTCGCGCTGCTGCAGGTGACCCGCGCGCCCTCGGTGATGAGCTCAGGGAAGCCGCTGACCAGGGCCAGCGTGCCCGGCGGCGGGTCGGGCTCCAGCTCGGTGGGGGCCCAGCCGCCCTTGACGTCCAGGTTCTCCTTGACCCAGCCGGTGTGGGTGAAGGTCACCTGGTCGTGCAGGAAGGCGATCCAGCCGTAGTGCTCGTCGTACCACTCGCCCGACCGGTCCAGGCCCACCTGGTCGGCGGGCCAGCGGATGCCGTTGCCGACGGCGTCGCCGTAGACCTGCGGGCCGCTGGTGTAGAAGTCGCCGTTGGTGGCGACCTGGACGCCGACCTCGCTGGCCCAGGAGCCGGTCGAGACGCCGGCGGCGTCGGACTTGGTGGCCTGCACGTGGACGCGCTCGGCGCACAGGTCGATCACGGCGACGAAGACGTCGGTGTCGGGGTCGCTGGCGCGGTACTCCCGCAGGGTCACGCCGGGCCAGGGCGAGGACTCGGACTGGAGGTCCAGCGACAGGGCGGCCGCGGGCGAGGAGAGGGCCGCCGAGAGGGTCAGGGGCAGGGCGAGCTGGGGCCACATGGCGCGCAGCTTGCCACGCCCGGCGGGGCGCGCACCGACGGACCCGCCGCCCCGCCCGCGACAAGTCGGCGGTTGCGTCCCTCGCCCGCCCTGGTGTCTCGTGTGCGCCCCATTCCGGGGTGCCCTGGAGGAACGCATGCGCTTCATCACGATCCTGGCCCTGCTGCTCGCTTGTGGAGAGAAGGACGGAGACGACACCGGCACCGGCCCGGACCCCAGCGACGGCGGTACCATGGACGGCGGCGCGACGGGCGACGGGGGGGCCGGCGACACCTGCGAGCCCGAGATCCCCGCCTCGGCCACCACCGTCAGCAGCACCCTGGTCGACAACACGGGCACCGGCGCCTTCGAGGTGTGCGCCGGCGGCACGCTGACCGTGAACACCGGCAACGTCGACATCTTCGTGCGCAGCGGCGGCAGCGCCGTCATCAACGCGGGCAACGCCAGCGTCTGGGCCGAGGACGGCGCCTCGGTGATCATCAACGCCGGCACCGTCGAGGCCTGGGGCGCGCCGGGCACGGTGATCGTCAACGCCGGCACCGGCGTGACCCTGGAGGAGTGCGACGTCAGCTTCACCGGCGGCGCCTGCTGAGCCCGGGGGCGCAGTAGGCTGCGCCGGTGCGCTCCCTGCCTGTCGCCCTGGTCCTCCTCGCCCTGCTCGGCGCCCCCGCGCGGGGCGAGCAGACCTGCGCCTCGGCCGCGCCCCCCGAGCCGCCGCGCCTGTACCTGGTGACGACCAGCCCCGGGGGCACGCTCTTCTCGGCCTTCGGCCACAGCGCCCTGTGGCTGAGCGGCGGCGGCCTGGCCCGGCCGGTGGTGCTGGACTGGGGCAACTTCGACAGCCGCCGGGGCGAGCCGGTGGCCGACTTCCTGGCCGGGCGCATGGTCTACACGCTGGAGGCGCTCAGCTTCGAGGAGCTGATGGCCCGCACCCGGCGCCAGGGCAAGCGGGCCGTGGCGCAGCGGCTGGATCTGCCGCCCGCGGAGCTGGAGGCCCTGGGCCGCGAGGTGCTGGCCGCCGCGCGCGCCGAGGACCGGGGCTTCGCCTACGACTGGCTGGACGACAACTGCTCCACGCGGATCCGCGACGCGCTGGACCGGGCGACCGGCGGCGAGATCAGCCGGCAGGCGGTCGCCGGCGGCGGGCGCTCGGCCCGGGACGAGGTGCTGCGCCACGTCGGCGCGCCCGGCCGCGGGGCCCAGCGTGGGTGGGCCTGGCTGGGGGTGCTGGCGCTGCTGGGGCCCCAGGCCGACGCGCCGTTGAGCCACGCGCGCAGCCTCTTCCTGCCGGACCGGCTGATGCAGGGCCTGCGCACGGTGCGCCTGGCCTGGCCCGACGGCATGCAGCGGCCCCTGGTGGGCCAGGAGTGCGCGCTGGTGCCCGAGGGGCGGGGCTGGCCGCCCGACGCGCCGCCGCGAGCGGGCCCGGCGATGCTGGCGGCGGGCCTGGCGTGGGGGGCGGCGGTCCTGGCGGGGCGCGGCGGTGCGCTCGCCCTGGGGCTGCTCGCGGCCCTGGCGGGCGCCCTGGGCACGGTGGCCACGGCGCTGGCCCTGGGCAGCGACCTGCCCGGCGTCGGGCCCACCCACCTGTGGTGGCTGTGCAGCCCTGCCTCGCTGCTGCTGCTGGCGCCGGCCCTGGCGCTGCTGCGCCGCCGCGTGGGCGCCGGCCACCTCGCCCTGGCCGGGCTGCTCGCCGTCGCCGGCCTGCTGGGCAGCCTGCTGTCCGCCGCCGGCCTGATCTCGCAGGTACTCTGGCCCCTGCCCGCCCTGCTCCTGCCGCCGCTGCTGGCCGCACCCGCGGCCCTGTGGCGCGCCCACCGCTCCGCCCGGGGATGACCATGGCCCGCATCGAGGCCACCTTCGACGACCACTTCACCGTGCGCGCCCCCCTCGACCGGGTGCGGGAGCACTTCGCCAGCGCCGAGCAGGTCGCGCGGCACTACGGCAAGCTCGACCGCTACGAGCTGCGGGACCCACACACGGTGCGCTTCGTCCAGCCCTCCTACAACTACGGCGTCACCCGCTTCGACGGCCGCTACACCTGCCGCTACCAGGTGGTGGACGAGCACACCGTGCGCTGGTCGACCCTGCCGGAGGACCACAACATGGAGAACACGGGCACCGCCCGGCTCTCCGCCGGCCCCGGGGGCAGCACCCAGCTGCACTACCAGGCCACCCTGGCCATCGACCTGGACGTCAACCGGGTCCTGCGGGCCACGCTGGCGCCGGTGGTCAGCCGCATCGTCGCCGAGGAGATGCGCGGCTACGTCCAGCGCATGATCGCGACCGTCGAGGCCGCGGCGCGGGTCCAGAGCTAGATGCCCGACCCGCTCCTCGTCGCCCGCCAGGCCGTCGACCAGGCCATGGCCCTGCTGGCCGGGCCGCTGCCCACCCGCCCGCCACGCCCCGACGGCGTGCGCGACAAGGAGCCCCACGACTACGTCACCGCCCTGGACCTGGCCTGCGAGCGGACCATCGCCGCGACCCTGCGCGCGGCCTTTCCCGGCGACGCCATCGCCGGCGAGGAGGAGGAGCGCGCCGCCCAGGGGGCCCGCCGGGTGTGGCACGTCGACCCGGTGGACGGCACCCGCAACCTGGTCGCCGGCCGCCCCGAGGTGGCGGTCAGCGTGGCGCTCTACGTCGACGACGCGCCCGTGGTGGGGGTGATCGGCCTGCCCTACCGGGGCCTGTGCCTGTCGGCCTCCGACGAGGGGGCCTGGCTGCGGGGGGCACCCGGCCAGGCTCCGGTGCCCCTGCCGCCGCTGGCGCCGCCGCCGCCGCGACGGACCCTGGTCGGCCTGCCCGGCGAGCTGAGGGTCGCCGACGAGGCGCGGGCCATCGCGCGCCTGTACGGGGCCCTGGTCGGCCGGGTCGAGGGGATCCGCGTGACCGGCGCCCTGGGCTACGACCTGGCCACCGTCGCGCTGGGCGAGCTGCACGCCCGCGCCTCGCTCGGCGCCAAGCCGATGGACGTGGCCGCCGGCGTGCTGCTGGTGCGCCGCCTGGGCGGCGTGGCGACCGACACGACGGGCGCGGCCTACCGCCTGGGCAGCCCCGGCGTGGTCGTCGGCGCCGACGCCGCCGCGCACGCCCTGCTGCTCGACGCGGTGCGCGCGGCCGGGCCCGCCGCACCGGACGCGGCTTGCCAGCCGGTCGCCCCTCTGTGAGCATGGGCGGGTCCCAGCCCTCGGCCCCACCCTGAGCCCCGCGGAGGCTCGCCTGCTGCCCCTCGTCCTGGCCCTGCTCGGTGCCCCGGCGCGCGCCGCCGACCTCGAGGTCTCCGCCTCGGGCCTGGTCTGGCTGCGCGTCGACGACCAGCCCGCCCGACGCCGCCCCGGCGAGGCGCGCACCTGGGTCGTCGGCCTCGCGGACGGCGCGCACCGGGTCGAGGTCCGCGACCTGCTGGGCCGCCCGCGCGCCAGCATGGAGCTGACGGTCCAGGGGGAGGAGCGGGTGATCCTGCACTACCGCGGCGGGCGGATCGAGGAGGTCGCGCGCGGCAGGAGCCTGGCGGTGGAGCGCGCCGCGCGGGAGATGGCGCGCGCCGCCGCGACGGCCGCCACCAGCGCCGCCGCCGCCGCCGCCGCCGAGGCCC
>JAKLKF010000131.1:0-249 GCA_023150805.1 Myxococcota bacterium
GGGCGGCCTGCTGGTGATCCTAGCCAGCCTGCTGGCCCTGGCGGTCGCGGTGGACCGCGGCTGGCTGGTGCCGGCGGCGCGTGTCTTCCTGGGCCTGGTCGCGGGCACGGGGGCCCTGCTGGGCGGCGCGCGGCTGCGGCGCCACGGCCACCGGCTGGTCAGCAGCGCCCTCTCCGGCGCGGGCCTGGGCATCGTCTTCGGCACGCTGTGGGCGGCCCCCTCGCTCTACGGCTTCCTGCCGCGGCCGGT
>JAKLKF010000131.1:259-19136 GCA_023150805.1 Myxococcota bacterium
ACGGCGGCGGCCCTGTCGACGGCCGTGCGCTGGCGCGACCGCTTCATGGCCCACCTGGGCCTGGTGGGCGGCCTGCTGACCCCCATCCTGCTCAGCAGCGGGCGCAACGCGGCGGTGGCGCTGTTCAGCTACCTGGCCCTGCTGGCGGCGGGCGCGGTCTGGGCGGCGGCCCGGCGCGGCTGGGGCGACCTGGTGGTCACCGCGGGCCTGGGCGTGGGCCTGATCGCGACGCTGTGGACCGGGCGCTACCACCAGCCCGACCAGGTGCCGATCGGCCTGGTGGCGCCGCTCATCCTGGCCCTGCCTTTTGCCATCGCGGGGGCGGGGCGCCGGGTCGACCCCTCGGTCGCGATGGCCGGCACCGGGGGCGCCCTGCTCCTGCCGCTGCTGTCGACGGCCTGGATCGTGCCGCTGGACCCGCTCTTCGTCGACGCGCGCACCGGCCAGTCCGTGCTGCGCGACCTGGGCGCGGCGCCCTGGTTCGTCGCGGCGGCCCTGCCGATGATCGCGGCCCCGGCCTGGATCGTCGCGCTCTCCCGCCGCTGGGGCCCGGTCGGGCTGGCCGGCAGCCTGGTCCTGGCCGCCGCCTCGCTGGTGGCGACGGCCGCCTGGTCGGTCCACCAGGCGCCTCCGCCCCTGGCGCTGGCCGCGCTCTCGCTGGCCCCGGTCGCCCTGGCCACCCTGCTGCCGGCGTGGACGGCCCCCTGGACCGCCGCCCTGCCGGCCATCGCGGGCCTGGCGGTCGCGATCCAGCTGGGCGAGGGCGAGCCCCGCCCCGGCGTCGCCCTGCTGCAGGCCGCCGTCGTGGTCCTGGGCCTGCTGGGCGCCGGGCGCTCCCGGAGCGCGCTCTGGCTCGGTTCCGCCGCGCTCGGCGCCACCCTGGTCGGCCTGGCCGGCGCCGCCCACGTCACCGACTACGGTGCCCTGGCCGTCGGCGGCCCCGCCCTGCTGGCCTACGCCCTGCTCTCGCCCCTGCCCCTGGTCGCGCGCCGCTTCCCGACCGCCCCCCAGGTGCCCGTCCTGCTGGGCGCCGCCGCCGGCCCGGCCCTGTTCGCGCCGCTGTACTTCGCCTGGGTCGAGGGCTGGACCGACGCCGCCATCGGCCTGCTCCCGCTGTCGCTGGGGGCGGTGGCCCTGCTGACCGGCGCCACCCTGGCCCGGGCCCGCCGCGTCGGGCGAGGGGACGCCGCGCTGGCCCTGTTCGTCGCCGTCGCCCTGCTGGGCCTGTCGACCGCCCTGCCCCTGCAGCTCGAGCGCCAGTGGCTCACCATCGCCTGGGCCGTCGAGGGCGCTCTGCTCGCCGCCCTCTCCCGCCGCCTGCACCACCCCCTGCTGCGGGTCGCCTCGGTCGCCCTGGGCCTGTCCGTCGCCGTGCGCCTGCTGCTCAACCCCTGGGCGCTCGAGTACGGCGAGGGCGGCGGCCTGCCCATCCTCAACTGGACGCTCTACACCTGGGGCCTGCCGGCGCTCTGCCTGCTCGCCAGCGCCCGCCTGCTGGCCCCCAAGGACGGCCGCGCCCAGGTGCCCGCCTTCGTCCCGCCGACCCTGCGCGTGCTGGCCGTGCTGGTCGGCTTCGCCCTGGTCCAGGTGCAGGTGAGCCACCTCTTCCAGGACGCCGGCCCCATCGAGCTGGGCGGCCACGGCCTGCTCCAGGGCATGGTGCGCTCCCTGGCCTCGGCCCTGTACGGCGTCGCCGTCCTGGTCGGCGGCCTGGTGGCCGGCCACCGCCACGTCCGCCTGGTCGGCTTCGCCCTGGTCCTGCTGGCCACCGGCAAGGTCTTCGCCGTCGACCTGTGGGCGCTGTCCGGCTTCGCCCGCGTCGGCAGCGTGCTCGGCCTGGGAGTCACCCTGCTCTTGTCCGCCTTCCTCTTCGAGCGGCTGGTCCTGCGCTCGGAGCGCACTGACCCGGAGGCTTCGTGATGTCGCCCGTCCTCCTCCTCCTCCTCGCCCCCGCGCTGGCCGCTCCCGCCGCCGTCGACCCCTCCCGCTACCCCCAGCGGGTCGAGGTCGCCGTGCCCGAGGGGCGCGCCGCCGAGGTCCTGCGCATCCCCGTCCCGCTCGACCTGCGCAGCGCCGCCGACCCGGCCGACGGCAGCGACCTGGCCCTGCTCGCCGCGGACGGCCGCCCCCTGGCCATGGCCCTGGCCCGGGGCGAGGGCGAGGCCCGCACCACCCCGCTGGCCGTGCGCCCCACCGACCAGGGGGACACCTGGACGGTCGAGGTCCTGGACCGACCCGCCGACGCCTTGCAGGTCGACCTGCGAGGGGGCCCGTGGGCCGCCCGCGTGGCCGTGGCCCGCTGGGACGGCGCCGCCTGGCAGCCCCTGGTGCCGCCGACCCTGCTGTGGGAGCTCGATCACGCCGGGACCACCGAGCTGGACCTGCCGCCCACGCAGGGCCCGCTGCGACTGTCCATCACCCGCCTGTACGATCCCCGCGGCTACCCGCCCTCGGTGGACGCCGTCCTGCGCGCCGAGCCCCACGTCGACCCGGTGGAGCTGCGCCTGCCCGTCGCCCACGCGGCGCTGGAGGAGAACGGCTGGGCCCGGTACACCGTCGAGCTGGGCCGCCCCCTGCCGGTGCGCGCGGTGCGCATCGAGGCCGAGGAGGAGGTCTTCGAGCGCGCCGTCGAGGTCGCCATGGTGGGCGAGCTGGACGAGTGGCACAGCCCCTCGGCCGAGGCGAGCATCCGCCGGGTGCGCCTGGGAGGGGCCGCGCTGGACGAGGTGCGGGTCCCGGTCGACGAGGCGCCCGCCGACCTGCTGGTCTTCTGGATCGAGTGCCAGGGCCAGCTCCCGCTGACCGTGCCCCAGGTGACGGTCGAGCTGGAGGGTGCCGAGCTGCTGGTGCCCGCGCCGGGCCCCGGTCCGCTCACCCTGCTGGGCGGCGCCGAGCCGGGCACCACGCCCACCGGCGACCTGGACCTGGCCCTGCCCGAGCTGTCCCGCCTGGCGCGGTTCCAAACCACGCCCGGCGCCGTCTCCGCCAACCCCGCGTGGACCCCGCCGGAGATCCGGGCCGAGCTGGCCGTGCCGAGCACGGTGATCGACCTGGCGGGGATGCGCTGGTCGCACCCCGTGGAGGGGCCGGCGGGCCTGGTCCGCCTTCCGCTGCCCGCCGAGGTGCTGGCCGACGCCCGCGCCGATCGCGGGGATCTGCGCCTGGTGGACAGCGAGGGGCGGCAGGTGCCCTACCTGCTGCGGCGCCGCCCGCTCGACCGCGACCTGGGGGCGCTGACCTTCACCCGCAGCGAGGATGGTGCACAGTCGATCCTGCGGGTGCCCCTGCCCACCGCGGGTGCGATGGAGGACGGGCCGCCTCTGTCCACGGTGCGCATCTCCACCGACGCGCCCCTGTTCTCACGCACGGTGACCCTGTCGCGCGTGCGAGGGCCGGTGCTGGAGCCCCTGCGCGTGTATCACTGGGCCGGCCAGGACCGCCCGGCGACCCTCTCCCTGGACCTGGGTGTGCCCGTCGGCGACGAGCTGGTCATCACCATTCACAACGGCGACGACCCGCCCCTGCCCGTGCGCGCCGTCCAGGCCAGCGTGCAGCACTGGGAGCTGGTCACGGTGCTGCCCGAGGGCGGGGCGCGGCTGCTGTACGGCGACCCCGAGCGGGAGACGCCGGACTACGACCTGGCCCTGCTGCGGCAGGACCTGGTGGCCCGGGCGGCGGGGGAGGCGACGCTCGGCGCGCGGGAGGCGGTGGACGGCCCGCAGGCCAGCGCGGTGGAGAAGGGCCTGGTGCTGGCGGCGCTCCTGGCCCTGGTGGCGGGCCTGGGGGCCCTGGTGGTGGGCCTGGTGCGGGCGGTGCCGGAGGAGGAGGGGGAGAAACAAGTCGTGACCCCTGGTGACAACTCGTGAACTGGGGTAGCAGGGTCGAGCCGGGGGGAGCGGTCCCCCTTCCGGCGAACGACCTCGGAGTCCACCGTGCTCAGCTCCCTCCTCGCTTCTGGCGTGCTCCTCTTCGTGTCGCCGGCCCAGGCCGATACGGTCCACGTCGACTACATCGGCCTGCTCACCGGCAAGGCCGTCAGCGTCACCCGCCCCGACGGGGAGGTCGTCGGTGGCTACGCCAGCACCAACGTGCTGGAGATCGACGGCGAGACGGTCTACGGCTACTGCGTCGACCTGGACAACCCGATCAACCCCGGCAACAGCTACGAGGCGAACCTGGTCTCGATGCCGGCCGAGAGCCCCTGGTGCGAGATCAACGCCCTGCTCTCGACGGCGGACGCCTCGGCCGGTGGCGTGACGGGCACGGTGATCCAGGTCGCGATCTGGAAGCTGCTGGAGCCCGGGCTGGTCGAGGCCGACCCGGTCATCGACGCCGCGGCCGACGACCTGGTGGCCGAGGTCGAGGGCCAGTGCCCGCTGACCTGTGACGAGGAGGTGGCCTTCACGGTCGCCACCACCGAGAACCTGGACGGCACCGTCACCTTCGACGTGGCGCTGGAGCGCAGCTCGGACGTCACGGTGGCCGGCCAGGCGGTGGAGCTGTACCTGTCGGGGGGGACCCTGGTGCAGCCCGCGGACGGCCTGGCCACGACCGACGCCGACGGCGGCTTCACGGTGGTGGTCGAGCCCGGTGACGCCAGCACCTTCGACCTGTCCTTCACCGCGGGCGGCCAGACCCTGATCCGGGTGGAGCCGACCGTCAGCTACCAGCAGCTCATCGCCTTCGCGGTGGACGAGTGCAGCTTCGAGGACGACGTCACCTGGACCGCCGGCGCCCTGGGCGACCCGCGCACCATCGGCTTCTGGAAGCACCAGCTCGCCGTGGCGACCGGCCGCAACCCCGGCTCCGCCCAGATCAGCGCCGCCACCCTGGAGGGCTTCCTGCCGATCGAGGTCTTCGGCACCAGCTACGGCAGCCTGGCGGAGGTGTACTCCACCCTGTGGATCAGCCGCGCCACGATGCAGCAGCGGGCCCAGCAGCAGTGCCTGGCGCTGAACCTGAACGTGGCCTCCGGGCAGGCGGGCTGGTTCAGCGACGTCGACGGCATGGCCCTGTGGGAGCTGTACGACGAGGCGGCCTACGCCTACGACAACGGCGACTACGAGACGGCCAAGACCATCTGCGACGACTTCAACAACCTGTAGTCGTCCTCCGGGTCGGCTGAGGCCCTACTGCTCGGTGCAGCCGGGCTCGGCCGTGAGTTGCGCGGCCTTGTCGTAGACCATGAAGGTCAGGGGCTGGACGAAGCAGCCGGGCCAGGTCCACTCGCCGACGCCGGCGTCCTGGTCGAGCCAGCGAAAGGACAGGGCGACCCGCTCGCCGCTGTTCTCGTCCTGGAGCTCGACCACCAGCCGGTCGCCCTGGGTCGCGGCGGAGGTGGAGGGGCCGCCGCAGCCGCCGGTGCGGAAGTGGGCGCCGTCGATCACCAGGTCGCCGTGGACCGAGCAGCCGTTGGCGAAGGTCCAGCCGGGGCCCAGGCGCTGGACCTCGGTCCACTGTGTGGGCAGGGTGTCGAGCGAGGGGCCGGTCGAGGGGTCGTCTTCGGAGGCACCACAGGCCATGGCCAGGGCCAGGCCGACACCGACCGTCACGACGCTCGCTCGCATGGGGCACCTCCGGCGGCGCAGCTTCGCGCTGCATCGGGGGCAGGGCAAGCGACGGGAGGCCGCACCCCCCGCGATGCGCCGGGCCCCGGTCGCCGCGCTCAGCCCTCCCGCCAGGCCCCCCACTCCTGCCCCACGGCCGGCGCCGGCAGGGCCCCGTTCTCGACCGCGCCGTCGTCGCTCTCGGGCTCACAGAGGTAGACGGCGACGGCACCTCCGGGCTGGTCGGTGGACACGCGCGACCAGCCGGGGGGCACGGCCCGCGTCGCCGGCGCCCAGGAGACGGCCAGCTCGCCGGTGGCGGCGGCCTCCAGGATGGCGCGGCCGTCCTGCGCGCCGACGGACTGCACGGTGGCGACCTGGACCTGGGCGGTGCCCTGGGCGGGCTCGACCTGGAGCCCGTGGCGGGAGAGCAGGCCGGCCAGGCCCGGCGGCACCAGGTAGGCCCGGGGCCGGTCGACGAGGGTGGTGCCGACGAAGCGGGCCAGGTGCGGCAGGTGGACGGAGGTGGGCGCGCCGTCCAGGGTGCGGGGGCTGCGGGTGAGCACCTGGACGGGCTCGGGCAGGGCCTGCAGCGCGTAGCGCACGGCGACCCGGTCGGGGGGGCGGCGGTGGGCGGCGACCAGGTCGCGCAGCATGGGGCCGTGGGCGGCGACGTGGCGCAGGCTCTCCAGCATCCAGGCGTAGGCCGTGCGCACCCGCTCCTCGAAGGAGATGTAGGCGTAGCACTCGAGCAGCAGGTCCAGGCCGCCCCACAGGCCGCGGTAGTTGCCGCCGAAGCGGGGGTGGTGCGGGTAGGTCATCCAGCCCTCGCCGACGCGGGCCTGGGGGTCGGCGTCGATCCGGGCGTCGAGCGCGCGCTCGTCCTCGACGAAGTTGCCGTACCAGCCCGACTCGATGCCGTGGTGGTCCCGCACGGCCTGGATCAGCGCGGGGACCATCACCTGGCGCATGTGCTCGATGGGGGCGCGCGGGCCACTGTCCACGGTGTGGGGGATGTCGACCGTCATGTGGAAGCGGTGGACAGAGCCGTTCGTGGCGTGGTTGTCCAGCGTCAGGTCGGGGGCCCAGGGACCCCAGACCCCGGCGGTGAAGGCCCGCATCTCGGGGGCCTGCTGCCGCATGTAGTCGCGGTTGAGGTTGATGCCCTGGCTGGTGACGCGGGTGCCCACGCCGCTGTCGGGGCCGAGCTGGCCGGAGAGCTTCGGCAGGTGCAGGCGGCGGTTGCCCGGGTCGATGGCGTCGTTGCCGTCGGGGTTGAACAGGGGCATGACCACCAGGCAGAGGTGGTCGAGCAGGTCGCCGTCGGGCCCGCCGAGCAGGTCGCGCACCAGCATCATGGCGGCCTCCTTGCCCTCGACCTCGCCGGGGTGGATGCCGTTGATGACCAGGACCACGGGCAGGCCGGCCGCGCGGGCCTGCTGGGGGGTCTGGACCCCCTGGCCGGAGAGCACGAGCAGGGGCAGCTCGCGGCCCTGGGGGCTGCGGCCGAAGGAGCTGCGGTGCAGGCGGCGGTCCCCCCGGGCGGACAGCCCGTCGAGGAAGGCCATGACGTCGGCGTGGCGCGAGGTCTCGGCGTAGCCGGTGGCCTCGGCGCGGGTGAGCAGGGGCATGGGGGCTCCGGGCCGAAGGGGGGGCGGCTCAGCCCAGGCTGGCCAGGTCGGCGGCGATGCGGCTGGCCTCGTCCAGCACCGGGTCCTGGTCCTTGCCGATGCGGGCGTCCAGGTCCTCGCTGCGCTGCTTGCGGGCCTCGACCTCGGCCTTGCGGGTGGCCAGGACCAGGCTCAGCGTCTCCTGGCGCTCCAGCTCGTCCAGCCAGGTCTTCCACTCGCGCAGGGCCTGGAAGCGGGGGTCGGCGGCCACGCGGGCGGCGGAGCGGTCGCGCAGGGCCTGGCGGGCCGTGGACAGGTCGCCCTCAGGCTTGAAGCGGGCGGCGGGGATGGCGTCGGCGGGCAGGGCGTGGGGACGCTCGGACTCCAGCGTGATGCGCCCGTCGTAGGGCGAGGGCAGGACCACGTCGGCGGCCACCCCCTCGGCCTGGGTGCTGCGGCCGCCGGGCAGGTAGTACTGGCTGAAGGTGATCTTGAGCACGCCGCCCAGGGACTGGTGGGCCAGCTCGGGCGCGAAGGCGGCCAGGATGGGGTCCAGCGGCACGACCGTCTGCACCGAGCCCTTGCCGTAGGTGCTGGCGCTGCCGACGACGACGGCGCGGCCGTAGTCCTGCAGGGCACCGGCGACGATCTCGCTGGCCGAGGCGGACATGGGGCTGGTCAGCACGACCAGGGGGCCGGCCCAGGCGCGCGCCTTGTCCTGGTCCTGGACCAGGTCGATCTGGCCCTTGCCGTCCCGGATCTGCACGACGGGGCCGCGCTCGATGAACAGCCCGGTCAGGCTGACGGCCTCGTCGAGCAGGCCGCCGCCGTTCTCCCGCAGGTCGAGCACCACGGCGTCCACGCTGCCGGCCTCCTTCAGCAGGGCGGCGACGCGCTCGGTGGTCGAGGGGCGGACGCCGCCCTCGGCGTCCTCGGCCTGGCCGACGAAGGCGGGGACCTCGATGACGGCGACCTTGCGGGTCGCGCCGTCGAGCTGCTCCTCGCGCACGGTCAGCGTGGGCTCCACGGCCTCCAGGTCGATGCGGTCCCGCTCCAGGCGCACCTCCTTGCGCTCGCTGGGATCGGCAGCGGCGGCGGGGATGATGCGCAGGCGGACGTCGGTGCCCTTGGGGCCCCGGATGAGCTGGACCACCTTGTCCAGGCGCATGCCGACCACGTCGACCCAGTCCTGGTCGCCCTGGGCGACGGCGACGATGCGGTCGTCGGGCATCAGCTCGCCGCCGCGCTGGGCGGGGCCGCCGGGCAGGATCTCGCTGATGGCGATCATCTCGCCCTCCTGCACCAGCGCGGCGCCGATGCCCTCCAGCGAGCCCGAGGTGCTGATGGCGAAGTCGTCGGCGGAGAACGGCTTCATGTAGAGCGTGTGCGGGTCGTAGCAGGCGGTGAGCGCGTCGAGCCAGCCCTCGACCAGGTCCATGCTCTCGGTGCCCTGGATGGCCTGGTCCATGCGGTCCAGGCGGGCGCCCAGGTTCTTGCGGATGGCGTCGGGCTCCTCGCCGTCCAGGGCCAGCCGCAGCCAGTCCTCCTCCAGCTCGCGCCGCCAGACGTCCTGCAGGGCGGTGGGGTCGGCGGGCCAGGGCAGCTCGCTGCGGTCGACCTCGATGGTCTCGGCGTCGGTCAGGTCGGGGGCCTGCGCCAGCGCCTGCCGGGTCCAGGCGACGCGCTCGGCGGCGCGCTGGCGGAAGCGGGCGTGCATCTGGAAGGCCGGGGACAGGTCGGGCGGCATGGCGCGGATGCTGTCGTCCAGGCGCCGCTCCCAGCGGGAGAACTCGGCGACGTCGCCGGCCGTGAGGAAGGAGCGGTCGGGGTCGAGGTCGTCCAGCCAGCTGCCGTACCAGCAGGCCGAGAGGCCGTCGTCCAGCGGCTTGCCGGCGTAGTGGTACTCGGAGAGGCCGGCGGCGACGATGCCGGCGACCAGGGCCTGGTGCTTGGCGGGGGCGAGGTCCTGGGCGGCCTGCGAGGGGGAGAGCAGGAGCAGGACGAGGGAGAGGATGCTGGCGCGCAAGGGCACTCCGGGGCGGGGCCGTGCAGGAGAGGGACACGCGACGGGGGCGGGAGGTTTCACGGGCGGGGCGGGCGCGGCGAGGGCGCCCGGGCGCCGGGCCCACCGGTCGGGGAGGTCATGGGTCCAGGCTACCACCCCCGTCCGCGGGCGCGACCGCAGGAGGCAGCGCCGGCGGGGCGGTGGTGGGATCGACGGCGAAGGGCTCGACAGGCAGCGGCAGGTCGGGCTGCTGCGCGGGCTCCGGCGAGGGGAGGGGGCCCAGCCGGTCGGTGCCCGGGTCGCCGGTGAGCACCAGCAGCAGGCGGGGCAGGTCGGGCCCGAGCGCCTGCGCGGTCGCCTGGACCAGCTCGGGCTGGTACTCGGCGAAGCGCAGCGGCCCCTGGCGCTGCTCGATCCACATGCCACGGCGCTGGATGGCCGAGTAGCTCATGGTGCTGCCGGCCGTCTGGGCCAGGTCGACCGGCGTGGTCCACGGCGGGCCGTAGGCGACGAAGACCAGGGCGGGGCCGTCCTTCCAGCGGGCCTGGAGCTGGGCGATGCGGGCGTCGACGCCCCAGTGTCCCGGCAGCTCGGGCAGGGCCAGGGACAGGCGCCAGGCGGCGGCGGCGAGCAGCAGGCCGGGGGTGAGGGCGGGCAGGCGCAGGCGGGCCGCGAGGGCGTCGGCGCCCGCGGCGGCGGCGACGACGACCAGCGGGGCGGCGGCGTGGTGGAAGCGTCCCCCCAGGCAGGGACCGGCATACCAGTACAGGCCGTAGCCCAGCGCCAGCAGCGCCCAGCTCCCGCCCGCCAGGTTGCGCAGGCGGGCCGGCGCGGCGAGGGCCAGGGCGAGCAGCAGCGGGCTGCCCAGCCACAGCTTCGCGGCGAGGCCCCCGTTGTGCAGGGCGCCGCGCAGCGCCTTCTCGGGCGTGTGGCCCAGGCTGCCGAAGGTGGGCTCGCAGCCGATGTCGGGGCCGAAGCCGAGCGCGTTGCAGCCGGGGACGAAGCGGAAGGCGGGCGAGGGGAAGGGCGGCTCGCCGGCGCCGAACCAGGCGTGCTGGGGGAAGAGGCGCCAGTCGCCGGTGAGCAGGTGGTTCTGCGCCAGCGTGAGGCCGACGGCGAGCAGCAGCGGCGGGCCGGCCGGCCACCATGCGCCGCGCGCGCCGGACGGGGCGAAGAGGGCGAGGGCGAGGGCGAGGGCCAGGGCGTCGACGGGCCGGGTCAGCAGCAGCAGGCCGAGCGCACCCCCGAGCGCCAGGGCCCGGCGTGGGGTCGGCCCCTGCGCCACCAGCAGCGCCGCCAGGGCGGCGAGCAGTGCGCAGAGGGGGTGGGACATCCGGCTGCCGGCCTGCAACAGCAGCCCCGGGGACAGGGCGAGGAAGGCGGCGGCGAGGAGCGCCGCGCGCGGCCCGGCGGTGGCGGCGGCCAGGCGGGCGCCGACCAGGACCAGCAGGCCGTGCAGCAGGGGGTTGACCAGCCAGGACAAGCCCAGGGCGACGCCGGGCGCCAGCACCAGGGGCCAGCCGTTGGGGAAGATCCCGTAGCGGCGGCCCAGGGGGTGGGCGTCGGTGGGGGCCTCGTTCACCACGAAGGGGAAGACGTGGGCGGCGCGGGGCAGGCGCGCCTCCTCCCACAGGCGACCCTCGGAGAGCACGCGGGCCTGCAGCTCGTAGACGATCTCGTCCTGGACGTGGGCGACGCCCTGCAGGGGGACCCGGGCCAGCCAGGCTGCGACGGCGACGCCCAGCAGGGCCAGGGCCAGGACCACCAGCGGCGCTGCGCGCGCGGCTGCGGAGGAGGCGGGAGCCGGGGGCGGCGGGGCCATCGAGGCGGCAGGCTACCACCCCGGTCCGGGGGGGCCGCTCAGGCCTGGGCGGGCCCGGCGGTCGGCTCCGCGACGGGCGGGGGGGGCGCCGGGCGGCCCAGGCGGCCGCGGGTGGCGTCGAAGGCCAGCGGGCGGCGCCCCAGGGGCCCGTCGGCGGTGGCGACGACCAGCTCGCCCAGGCCGCGCGCGCCCAGCGCGAGCTGCAGGCCCAGGTCGGCGCCCAGGCGCGGGGCGAAGGGCGGGTCGACCACCGCCACGACCGCGACGCCGTGGCCCAGGACCTCCAGCTCGGCCAGGTCCCGCAGGCGCAGGGCCAGCAGGCGATCCGCCGCCCGGTCGCCGGCCCGCCGCCCCCCGTCGGGCAGGGCGCCGGGGCCCAGGTCGCAGGGGTCGTCGACGATCAGCAGGCCGGGGCGGTCGGAGGCCTCGGCCAGCGCGATCCACTCCTGGCGCAGCGCGTCCCAGGTCCGCAGGTCGGGCTCGGGGCGCCACAGGTGCAGGAGTGGGCAGGCCGTGGCGAGCTCTGCGGCCAGCCGCTCCACCTCCGCCCCGGGGACGGTGCCCTGGGCCAGCGCGCGCCAGGTGGGCGCCCGGGGGTCCAGCGCCAGCAGGCGGCCCAGGACCTCCTCGGCGGGGCAGGTGGTGGAGACGTGGAGCACCGGGGCGCCGGCGGCCGCGGCGGCGCGGGCCAGGGTCAGCGCGAGGGTGCGGCGCGCGCCCAGCACCTCGCCGGTCAGGGCCAGCAGGGTCCCCGGCAGCAGGGGGCCGACCAGGTCCTGGAGGCCGAGCCAGCCCGGCCATGCCAGGGTGCGGCCCTCGCGCGTGGCCAGGCTGTGGGCGGCCTCGGGGATGGTGGTGCCGACCAGGACGGTCCGCGCCTGCTCGAGCCGCGCCTCGTCTGCCCACCGCGCGAGCTCGGCCAGCGCCTGGGCGGGGTCCAGCAGCGGCCCTTCGTCGCGGACCGCGTGCTCGTAGCCGCCGGGGGCCAGGGCGGGCGCGGCGTACCACTCGCCGGGCTCCTCGATGCGGGCGTCGATCACGCCGGCCTGCCGACGGGGGTGGCGCGCCCACCGCGCGAGCTGGCGCAGCTCCTCGGGATCCACGGCGCGGTCGAAGGGCAGGAGCACCCGCCAGCGGGGACCCGCCGGCTGGTCGCCGCGCGGGAGCAGGTGGTGGGCGGTGGTGAAGGCCAGCAGGCGCCAGGGCGCCCAGCGGCGCAGGATCTCCTCGCCGTTGATGGTGGGGTCGTCGTCGTACTCCAGGACCAGGCCCCAGTTGGCCTCGACCCGCGCCCCGCCGCCGGCGACCAGGCTCTCGCCGGGCGTGGGCTCGCGGCTGTCGTGGCGGTAGCGGGCGAAGGTCAGGCCGGGGAGCTGGTCGCGGGCGTGCTCGACGTTGCCGCCGCCGGGCCACAGCTCGGGCTGCGTGCACCGCTTGCGGGCGTCGGCCCAGGTCAGGGTCTGCCAGGCGCCGTTGGTGTTCCAGGCAGCGGGGGCCTCGAACCAGGTCCAGCGGACCGTGCCGGGGGGCTGCGTCGAGGGGGACAGGGCGGGCGGGGAGGGCGTGGGGAGCGGGGCCTGCGGCATCTGCACCTCATGCCCCAGGATGGGGACGGCCCCGCTGTCCCGCAAGGGGCGCCTCGCCGCAGGGGCGCAGCCTGCTACGCTGTCCCGATCCGGCGGGGTCCCACCGATCGGCACCTCGTCCGCCCGGGTCGGAGCATCGATGGAGCTGTCGCACAAGCTGCAGATCGCCAACCTCGCCCTGCTGGGCGCGGCGGTGGTCGCGCTCACCATGAACACCTGCGCGATGGACCGGCTGGAAGCGCAGGTGATCCGCAACACCCAGGCGACCCAGGCGCTGGCCGAGGGCGGCGGGGGCGCCGCGGTGGCCGGCGCGGCGGCCAGCCGGGTGGCGGGCGTCCCCGGGCAGCCCACGGGCTTCGAGGCGACCGGCTGGGGGGGCAAGCGCGCGGCGATCACCCACGTCGAGGGGGCGGCCCCCGGCGCGCCGCTGCGCCTGCAGGACAAGCCGCGGCCGCAGAACGACACCTACGTCAACCGCCGGACCTCGGCCCCGGGCACGCTCAACTACTACGCCACCAGCGAGGGGGACGCGGGCACCATCAGCGCCTACTCCGTCGAGCGCCTGATGCGGCTGGACGCGGACGCGCCCCCGGCGGTGCAGCCGGCCCTGGCCTCGTCCTGGGAGGTGAGCGACGACCACCTGACCTACACCTACCACCTGCGGAGCGGGGTGCAGTTCGCCGACGGGCGTCCCTTCACCAGCGCCGACGTGCGCTTCAGCTACGAGGTGATGCGCGACCCGGCCGTCAAGGCCGACCACCTGCGCAGCGAGTTCGACGACGTGGTCGAGCTGTCCACCCCCGACGACCACACGGTGGTGGTGCGCTACCGCCGGCCCTACTGGAAGGGGCTGTACACCGTCGGCTACGCCCTGCGGGTGCTCAACCGCGGCTGGTACGAGGAGCAGATCCCCGTGCACGCCCGCAAGCTCGGGATCTCCGAGTTCAGCACGACGCCGGGCCAGCCGGGCTTCGGCGAGGTGTTCAACAAGATCCGGGTGCCGCCGCCGGGGACCGGGCCCTACTACTTCGCGGCGGAGGACTACGACCCCGAGGCGGGGGTGGAGCTGGTGCAGAACCCCTTCTACTGGGGGACCCAGGTGGACCCGACGTGGTGGAACTTCAAGAAGATCCGCTACGTCTTCATCAGCGACCCGGTCGCCGCCTTCGAGGCCTTCCGCAAGCAGCAGTTCGACGTGTCCACCGTGGACTTCCAGGAGTGGGACGACGAGTACAGCAAGGACCCGACGATCACCGACATCGCCAGGTACGTGGAGTACGACCACACGGGCCTGGGGTGGAGCGTGCTGGCGTGGAACAACCGCCAGCCGCCCTTCGACGACCCGCGGGTGCGGCGGGCGATGGCCCACCTGGTCCACCGCGAGTGGATCCTGTCGGAGATCGAGCGGGGGCGCGGGCGGATCGCCGTGTGTCCGAGCAAGCCCACCTACCCGGAGTACCCGCAGGACCTGCAGCCCATCCCCTACGATCCGCAGGCCGCGCGGGAGCTGCTGGCCCAGGCCGGCTGGACCGACAGCGACGGCGACGGCGTCCTGGACAAGGACGGGCGGCGCTTCGAGTTCGAGCTGAAGGTCGGCAGCCCCCGGCGCTTCTACACCCAGGTCGCCGCCCAGCTCGACGACGCGACGCGCAAGGTGGGCATCCGCATGTCGCTGCGCACCCTGGAGTGGGCGACCTTCGTCCAGGACCTGGAGAGCCGCTCCTTCGACGCGGTGATCTACTACGACGGGCCGCCGGACCCCTGGGTCGACAGCTACGCGTCGCTGCACAGCAGCCAGGACATCCCGGGCGCCGAGAACAGCGCCGGCTGGCACAATCCGCGGGCCGACGCCCTGCTGGAGCAGATGCGGACGGAGTTCGACCCCGACAAGCGCAGCGCGATGTACCAGGAGATGTGCGGCCTGTTCCAGGAGGACCAGCCGGTGACGCTCCTGCTGCACGGCCTGGTGGGAGTGCTGGTGCACAAGCGGCTGGAGGGGGCGAAGGTGCGGCCGGTCGGGCTGCAGACCTTCGACATGTACGTCAAGCCCGAGAACGTGCTCTACCCATAGGCGGCCGGTGCCTTGCTCCCCTACGTCCTCAAGCGCCTGCTCGCGATGATCCCGACCCTGCTCGGGATCACCTTCGTCACCTTCCTGATGGTCAACCTGGCGCCCGGCGACCCGGTCGCGACCCAGTTCGGCCAGGGTGGGGGCGAGGGCTCGACGGGTGGAGACGGGGCCGGTGCCCGCGACCGGCGAGGGGACACGATCAAGGCCAAGAAGAAGCTGCTGGGCATGGTGCGGGAGGACCCCACGGTGCACGCCTGGCCACTCGATGTGCCGCCGGGGGAGGGGGGGGCCACGTCCTGGACCCGCAGCACGCGGCTGGGCGAGCTGCCCGCCTGGGCCCAGGCCCTGGCGGTCCTGCCCGGCGGTGGGGTGGTCGTCGGAGACGCACAAGGCGGCGTGTGGCGCCTGGACGCGCAGGGCGAGGTCGCCTGGGGCGTGGCCGCGGCGCAGGAGCCGGCCGGGGCGACGCCGCCGCGCGGCGTGCGGGCCCTTGTGGTCGACGGGGACAGCGTCCTGGTGGGCGACCAGGCCGGGCGGCTCTCGCGCCGGGACCTGGCGACCGGCGCGCTCCTGGCCGAGGGGCCGGCCCTGGGGCGGGCCCTGCGCGACCTGGTGGTGGTGCCGGGAGCCGGGATCGCCAGCGCCGGTGAGGACGGGATGGTGCGCCTGCACGACCCGGCGGGCCTGGCGCCCCAGCTCGTGCTCGAGGGGCACCGGGGCGCGGTGCACGCCCTGGCGCTGTCGCCCAACGGCCTCCTGCTCTCGGGGGGCTACGACCGGGCGCTGCGCGCCTGGGATCCGGGCACCGGCGCGCTCGCGGTCGAGCTGCCCCCGTTGCCCCAGGCGATCAACGACCTGGCCCTCTCGCCCGCGGGCGACCGCCTGGCGCTGGCCGGCGACGACCGCAAGGTGCGGATCCTCTCGCTCGACGACGCGCCCCTGGCCACGCTCGACCCGGGCGCGGCCCGGGTCCTGGCCGGCCACCACCTGGCGGTGACCTCGGTGGCCTGGAGCGACGACGGCCGGTACCTGGTCTCGGGCAGCGAGGACGAGAGCGCGCGGCTGTGGGACGTGGCCAGCGGATCGCAGCGGGCCGCGACGCCCGACATCGGCGGCGAGCTGCGGCAGGTCGCGGTGGCGGGCGACCGGGTCTACACGGCCGCCCGGTCCTGGCGGACGGTGCCGGTGTGGCGACGCTACGTGTCCTGGCTGTGGCGGACGGCGCGGCTGGACTTCGACCGCAGCTTCGTCGACGACCGGCCGGTCATCGACAAGATCGCCGAGGCGCTGCCGGTGACCGTGGGCCTGAACCTGGTGGCCATCGGCATCATCTACGCCGTCAGCGTGCCCGTCGGCGTGCTGGCGGCGGTCCGACGGGGGGGCCCCTTCGACCAGGTCAGCGGGCTGGTGCTGTTCCTGTTGTACAGCGTGCCCAACTTCTGGCTGGCGACCCTGCTCATCATGGCCCTGTCCAGCGAGAAGACGCTGGACCTGTTGCCGAGCGTGGGCCTGTACTCCGCCGGGCACGAGGACCTGTCCTACCTGTCCTGGCTGTGGGACCGGATCTCCCACCTGGTGCTGCCGGTGACGGTGATGGTCTACGGCGGCTTCGCCAGCCTCAGCCGCTACGTGCGCAGCTCGATGCTCGACACCATCCAGGAGGACTACGTCCGCACCGCCCGGGCCAAGGGGCTGCCGGAGTACCTGGTCGTGACCAAGCACGCCTTCCGCAACAGCCTCATCACCGTGGTGACGTTGGTGGCCAGCCTGCTGCCGGCGATGATCGGCGGCTCGGTCATCGTCGAGTACATCTTCAGCATCGAGGGGATGGGACGGCTGGGCTTCAACGCGATCCTGGCGCGCGACTACCCGGTGATCATGGCGATCACGACCTTCAGCGCGGTGCTGACCCTGCTGGGCATCCTGCTCAGCGACCTGCTCTACAGCGTGGTCGACCCACGCGTGCGGACCGAGTGATGGCGGCGGGTCGCGTCGACGAGTCCGCCGCCGCCCGCGCCTGGCGCCGCCTGCGCCGGCATCACGGGGGCATGCTCGGGCTGGCCATCGTGGTGCTGCTCACCCTGTCGGGCGTCACGGCGCCCCTGGTCGCCAACGACCGCCCGATCGTCTGCCAGTTCCGGGGACAGGTCTACTTCCCGGCGCTGGCCTCCTACGTCGACGCGTGGGTGCCGTGGCAGAGCTTGCGCTACGAGCTCAAGAGCCTGGAGGTGACCGAGGGCTGGTTCCCCATGTCGGGCCACTACGTGGCGCTCGAAGGGCGGACCTGGAAGGAGGTGCGCGACGCGCCGGAGCTGGGCTTCGCCCTGTGGCCGCCGGTGCCGTGGAGCCCCACCCAGTTCGATCCGACCGCGCTCAAGCGCAAGCCCGGCCAGGACCCGGCCCACCCGCTGGGCACCGACGACCAGGGCCGCGACGTGCTGGCCCGCCTGCTGCACGGGACGGTGGTCGCCATGCTGGTGGGCGTGGTGGCGATGAGCATCTCGGTGGCGATCGGCGTGACGCTCGGCCTGGCGGCGGGCTTCTTCGGGCGAGGGGTGGACCTGGTGCTCTCGCGCATCACCGAGGTGGTGATGTGCTTCCCGACCTTCTTCCTGATCATCGCGGTGATCGCCTTCCTGGAGCCCAGCATCGTCAACATCATGATGGTGCTGGGACTGGTGGGTTGGACCAAGTTCTTCCGGCTGGTGCGCGGCGAGGTGCTCAAGGTCAAGAGCCTGGAGTACGTCACGGCCGCGCGAGCCCTGGGGCTCTCCCAGCGGCGCATCATGTTCCGGCACGTGCTGCCCAACGCGCTCGGCCCGGTCTTCGTCGCGGTCGCCTTCGGCGTGGCCAACGCCGTGCTGGCCGAGACCAGCCTGTCCTTCCTGGGCTTCGGCGACACCAGCGTGCCGTCGTGGGGGGAGACCGTGATGCAGGGCCGCGCCTATGTCAGCCAGGGCCTGTGGCACCTGACGGTCTTCCCCGGCCTGGCCATCTTCGTGACCTTGACCGGCTTCAACCTGCTCGGCGAGGGGATCCGCGACGCGGTGGACCCCAAGCTGCGCGACTGAGAGGTCCCCGTGCCCGTTCGACCGCTGCGCTCCGCCGCGCTGCTGCTGCCCGCCCTCTGCGCCGCCGTGGCGGTCGGGGGCCTCGCCCGCGCCGACGAGCTGTCCATCTCGTCCACCGGGCGCATCCTGCGGCCGGAGCCGCCGCCCCCCGACCGGGCCCTCTCCTCGTCCGCCGCCCCAGTGGAGGACTGGACCTACCGGGGCCAGTGGACCGACCTGACCCTGCAGGCGACCATGCTCAGCCGCAGCGGCGCGGCTGCGATCCTGACGGGCCCGGACGGCGGCACGCACATGGTGCACCTGGGCTCCCGCCTGGGCGCCGAGGGCGCCGCGGTGCGCGGGATCTCCGCCGGGCGCGTCGAGCTGGTGTGGCGCACCGGGGCAGCCGAGCCGGCGCGCGCCTGGTGCCTGCTGGTGATCGAGCGGGTGGCCGAGGTGGTGGAGCCGACCCCGGAGCCCGAGCCGGCCCGGGGACGCCGCGCCGCGCCGCCGCCGTCGCCCACGCTCGCCTGGAGGACCCACCACCGGCAGGCGGCGTGTGGGCCGACGGCCGACGTCGTCGATCCCGAGGGCTGACCCCGCGGGGGCCGGCGCACGCGCTCAGCCGCGGGTCAGGCCGTCCAGCGTCTTGCGCAGCAGCTCGCGACTCTCGGGCATCAGCGGGCGCTTGATCCGCCACCAGCCGAGCCCCAGGAGGACCAGGCCCAGCAGCAGCGTGGCCCCCAGGCTGATGGCGATGCTCTCCAGCCAGGGCAGGCCGCTGAGGCGCTGGACCAGGGCCACCAGGGTGGTCGCCAGCAGCAGCACGCTGGCCAGGAAGAACATCGCCGCCCCGACCAGCAGGGCGACGGCAGTGGCCAGCCGCGCCAGCTCCCGCTCGGCCTCGGTGCGCACCACGATGACGTGGGCGGCGAAGAAGGCGCGCAGCGAGCGCACGGCGCGGCGCAGGATCTTCAGGTAGGGCTGCAGCAGGACCCGGCCGCTCTCGTCGGGGGACGGCGCGGGCTCGGGCCCGGGCTCGACCGGGGGTGGCGGCCCGCCCTCAGGCGTCGACATCGGCCTGCTCCTGCGGGTAGCCCAGCGCACCCAGGAAGAGCCCGATCATCAGGCCGATGCCGCCTGCCAGCAGCAGCGCCAGGCCGATGTGCTGGCGCGCGGTGTCCACC
>JAKLKF010000132.1 GCA_023150805.1 Myxococcota bacterium
TGCTCCTGCTGGAGCACGTCCAGGGCCGAGGCGGCGCCGCCCTGGTAGCGCAGCCGCACCACCTCCAGCAGCGCGGCGGCCACCCGGGCCTGGTCCTCCACCAGGGCCACCTGCCGGGCCGCCGTGGCCACGTCCAGCCAGGCCCCCGCGAGGGTCGTCGACATGAGCAGGGCGGTCGCGTCGGCGTCCCCGGCCGCCGCCAGCGCGTCCAGCCGGCTGGCCCGCCACGAACCCAGGCTCCGCCCCCACAGGTCGACCACCAGGGTCGCGTTCAGCTTGGCGCTGCCGGTGCCGTAGACCTCGGGCGGGTCGGGGTTCAGGGCCCCGCTGGAGAAGCCGAAGCCGAAGCCCAGCGAGTCGTAGGGCGCGAGCTGGCCCTGCACGTCGAAGGACAGGTCGGGCAGCAGCCCTGCCAGCCCCTGGGCCGCCAGGGCCTGTTGCTGGCGGGTCAGCGCCGCGAGCGCCCCCAGGTCGGGGTTCGCCGCCAGCCCCTGCGCGATCGTGGCGCTGAGCGCCGGCTCTGCGAAGCTCTCCCACCAGGGGTCGGTGGACGGCGACGCCGCCTCGCCCCGGCTGTAGCTCGGGGGCAGCCAGCCCGTGTCGGGATCCGCGGCCCGCGCCGGGACCAGCAGCAGCAGCAGCAAGGTGATCACGTCGTCTCCGAGGGAGGGGGGCGCAGGCCGTTCCACAGGCCGTCGACCACGCCCCGCGCGTGGGCGAGGCGCTGGCTCTCGGTCAGGGCCGGCTCGCCGAAGATGTGGCTCATGGCCGAGCGGGACTGGACCGACCCGATGAAGGTGTAGGCCAGCGCGTCGGCGTCGGCCCGCCGCATCCGGCCCTGGTCCATCGCCCGCAGGAACCAGGCGGTGGCCGCGCGGCGGGCCAGGATGGGCGGCGGCGTCGGCAGGCTGCGGACCATCTGGGCCAGGTTCAGGCCCGCCGCCTTCAGCGTCATCAGGCAGGGCATCATGCGGTCGAAGAAGCGGGTCGCCTCGACGGCGATCTCGACGAGCTGGTCGGGCAGCGGACCGGGGCCCGGCCCCGCCTCCAGGGCCTCGACCCAGCCGATGCGCGGCGGCGGCATCAGCGCCCGCACCATGAGCTGCTCCTTGGTGCCGAAGCGCTTGAACAGGGCGGCCTGCGACAGGCCGACCGCGTCGGCGACCAGGGTGGTCGAGGCCGCCGGCCCGTGCGCCAGGAAGACCTCGCGCGCCGCGTCGAGGAGCTCCTGGTCGGTGTGCTTGCGAGGACGCGCCATCGGGGCAGGTTCCGGGGGAGGCTATGGTTAGTGTTCACTCACTAACCTGCTGACTCGCGCCGGCAAGGGCGACCTGGGCGAGCCCCCTCCCCTCGTGTAGGCTGCCGCCCATGTCCCCTCCCCCCTCGCCCGTCGTCCGCGTCCTGCTCGCCGGCGCAGCCCTCGCCGTCGGCCTGGCCGGCTCGGCCTGCACCAAGGAGCCGGTGGTCACGCACAACCCGCCCCCGCCGCCCGAGCCGGATCCGCTGCCGACCACCAACCCGCCGGCCCCCTTGCCCACCTGGGACGAGGTCGAGAGCGGCCACCCCGAGGGCGCCACCAACCCGCCCCGGCCCGTGCTGGAGGTCAGCGAGGACGGTGCAGCCTGCTACAAGGCCTGGTTCGACCCGCGCATGAACCTGCCCGAGGTGCGCGAGAAGGGGGGCATCGTGCTCGACCCGGGCCAGGCGCCCACCGGGGTCCCCGTGCAGTGCCCCGCCGAGCAGGTCGCCACCGTCCTGGCCCGGCACGCCGAGGTGAAGGCGGCGCAGGGCGGGGAGCCCGCTGGCGGGGACACGCCCGCGGAAGGCGGCGAGTAGGTGCCCACCCCGCGCGCCCGCGCCGAGTGGGCCGCCCGGGTGCACGCCGAGTACCGCTCGGCCGCCCACAGCGCGCGCCTGGCCCACCTGTGCATCGCTTGCGGCCTGGACGAGGACCTGGCCCGCCGGGCCCTGCAGGTCGCCGGCGAGGAGCTGGACCACGCCCGCCTCTCGCACCAGGTCCTGGTCGCGCTCGGCGGCGGAGACGAGCCGCAGGCCATCGACGCTGGCGAGCTGCTGCTGCCCCCCTCGCCCGACGGCCCTCTCGCCGACCTCGTCGACCTCGCCGTGCGCGGCTTCTGCCTGGGCGAGACCTTCGCCGTGCCCCTGTTCGCCGCCATGCGGACCGAGGCCCGCCACCCCCGGGCCCGCGACGTCCTGGACCGGATCCTGGCCGACGAGGCCCGCCACCGCCAGCTCGGCTGGGACCTGCTCGACGCCCTGCTGGCGCTGGACCCCGACGGCGTCCGGCGGCGCGTGCAGGACAAGCTGCCCGGCTGGCTGGATGCCTTCCGCCAGGCCTACCGCCCCGCCGACGAGGCCGTGCCGCTCTCCGACGAGGAGCGCGCCGTCGGCCTGCTGCCCGCCGCCGCCTACCGGCAGGCCCACGACCGCTGCCGGGCGGAGGACATCGGCGCCCGGCTGCGGGCGCGTGGGCTGGGCTGACGCCATGCTCCCCCTGCTCCTGCTGCTCGCCTGCCCGTCCCCCCAGACCACCACCGCCGACCCCGCCCTGCCCGAGCGCTGCGAGGACGGCGCCACCCTGTTCGGCCGGCCCGAGGCCGCCACCGGCCTGAGCGAGAGCGAGTGCGGCGACACCTGCGCCTGCCAGGGCCAGGCATGGACCGCGCCCACCTACGACGCGGCAGCGATCGCCGACCTGCTGCGCTGGGAGCTGGCCACGCCCTACGCCCCCGTCACCGACGACCCCTACGCCGAGCCGGACCCACCGGCCGAGGCCGAGGACGCCGTGTGTGGCTTCCTGGCCCTGGACGATGAGCGCTACCAGCTCCAGACCTACGACGATCTCGACCAGGCCCAGGCCGCCGGCGCCCGGCTCACCCACACCGGCGCCTGCGGGGTCTGCTCCACCCTGGAGGACCTGGCCGTCTACGTCACCGTCACCGATCTCACCGAGCCCGTGCGCGCCTGCGGCCTGGAGCACATGGGCGGGACCGCCGAGGAGCACCTGGCCTGCCTGGAGGCGCTGGGCTTCACCACCCCCTGCGCCTGGATCTGGTACTGGAACACCCGCAACACCCAAGCGCAGTGCCTGGCGGAGTGCCTGGCCGCCCTGGACCAGCCCTACAACCTGCCCGACGGCTCGCTCAACCCCTGCCTGCAGTGCGACGAGGACCAGAGCGGCCCCGTCTTCAAGGCCGTCGCGGGCAGGACCCGGCGCAACACGGGCCTGCCCAACGCCATCTGCCGCCCCTGCGGCGAGGTCACGCCGATCGAGCACCGGTACGAGTGAAGGCGGCGGTACCGGGGATCCGAGCGCGGCCGCCCCTTGCCGGCCCCCGCCGCCCGGGGCATGACCCTTGGATGAACGACACGGTCCGACTCAAGGCGGTCTTCGATCCAAAGGTCAAGATCTACTGGTACTTCCAAGGGCTCATCGCCCACTTCATGCTCTGCTTCACGGGGCTGGGCTTCTTCACCCTGCCCCTGTGGACGGTCTTCGGCCTGTTCATCGTCAGCAAGCGCTACGACTCGCTGTCGGCCGAGCTGACCGACCGCGCCATCCACATGAAGTCCGGCTTCCTCTTCCGGGTGGAGAAGACCATCCCCCTGGAGAAGATCCAGGACCTGAGCCTGCGGACCGGCCCGCTGCTGACCGCCTTCGGCCTGGCCAGCGTGCAGATCGAGACGGCCGGCGGCTCGGCCCAGCAGGGCGCGGACATGGGCCTGCCGGGCCTGTCCAACGCCACCGAGTTCCGCAACGCGGTGCTGGAGCTGCGGGATCGCCAGGCCGGCGCCCCGGCCATCGCCGACGGTGGCGCGGACGCCTCGATCGCGCTGCTGCGCGAGATCCGCGACAGCCTGGCCCGCATCGAGCAGGGGCTGGCGTCGCGGGGCTGATCGACGAAGGGAAAGTCAGCGCGGCGGGGTCCCCGCCACCACGAAGCGCACCTGGTAGGGGTTCACGATCGTGAAGGTGGACGCCCATGTCCACCGCCGGAGCACGTCAACCACCTCGGGCGAGGGCGGCTTCTCGCAGCCGGTCCACGTGACCGGCCCGGCCCGCCCCTCGCCGACGTCAAACCGGGCCACGCAGCCGGCCTCCGCGACCTTCCGGGCGTCTCGCGGCGGGATCCCCCCGGGCGCGGGCACCACGCCGCAGCGCACCAGGTCGGGGCTTACCACCGCCTGGAGCGTCCCGTCCACGGACAGCTCCAGGTCGATGCGACAACCCTCGCCACCACCCAGGCTGGCGTCTTCCCGATGCGCGTCCATCCAGCGGTCCCAGGCCGCCGGATCGACGAACGGGAGGGGCCGGGAGTCCGGACCGAAGCGGAAAGCCATCGGGAACCGCCGGAGCGCACCACCTTCGTCCGGCTCGGCGGGGTGGAAGCGCCACATCAGGCCGATCACCTCGATGTCGGCCATCACCGCGGGGATGCAGCCCGTCGACTCGGCGCGGAGAGGGACCCCCTGCGCGTCGATGACCAGGGCGAAGCGGCAGGTGAACTGCTCCAGTGGCCGGATCAGGCTGGTGCTGGGCCGCTCCGGCGCGACACAGCGCCGGGGGAGGGGGTTGCCCGGGAGGATCGGCCCCCCACAGACCGGGAGCTTCGGCGTGGGCGCCGCGTCGGATGCCGGGGACGGGGCCGGGCCGTCCCTCCTGTCGTCGTCGCCCGCGAGGCTGGAGGGCGCACACCACAGCGCTGCCCCCAGCACAGCGCACAGGCGCAGCAGGCGCCGCCCCCCCGACCGTCCCTCCCGCCGCTGCATGTGGGGCCGCACGGCTGCCATGGGGAGCGCTCCTCCTGCATGTGACATAGCACAGGCGCCGCGACGCCGGCCGGTGAGCCGCGGCGGCCGGTGACCGGTCCCGGCTGACAGCCAGCATGTCCCGTCACCTGGCCCCCAACCTCAGCCGGTCGGGATCACCACCTGGCAGGTCGAGGTGGCGCCCACGCTGGGACGCAGGCTCAACCACACAGAGTCGTCCGGGTCGCCCCCTGGAGCGTCCGCCATGAAGCTGAAGCTCATGGCGTCCGCCTCTTCGCCCCGGTTGTTGCTGACGAAGCCGCTGCACCACCCCTCCTCGGGAAGGTCGACGCGCTCCTGCTCCTCGCAGGCCAGGATCTCCCGGTCGAGCTCGGCGATGGGGCGAAGGGTGGCGGACCAGGGTGGACGCGGGAACCAGTCGACGAAGGTCAGCGCGGCCATGACCTGGTCGGCGTCGGGATCGGCGTCCAGGTCGAAGTTCCACCGGACCATGATCCGGGCCCAGTCCACGTCGACCGTGAACGCCAGGTCGATCCGCGCGCCGCCCTCCTGCGGCACGGCCTGCACCTGCCGCAAGGTGATGTGATCCGCCAGCGCCGCCTCGGACACGCCCACCTGCTCGGCGGCCCAGGGCCGGAAGACGTCCAGGAAGAGCTGCTCGTTCTCGTCGTCGGCGCAGCCGTCGGCGCAGTCGTCCTCGGGCCACCTGTCCGCGCACAGGGTCTCGAAGTCGATGGAGTCCCTTCCCTCCGGTCCGCACGCGGCGAGCACCAGGACGAGGAGGCTGTTGGCGGCCATTCCGCACCTCTCCCTGCCAGGCTACGTCCCCCCGGAGCCGGCGGCCACGCCCTGCGCGAAGAACGCGTGCGCAGCACTGCACAGCCCCGCGCAGCTCCGCGCAGCCTCGCCTCCCCTCACCCCCGCATCGTCCTGGTCACCAGCCGCTGCACCACCCGGCCGAAGTCCCGGGCGGCGATGGCGACGTCGTCGGAGAGCACCTCGACGTAGTCGGTGAAGCAGCGCTGGGAGATCGGGTGCACGGCGACCTGGGCGCAGGCCATGCCGTGCCGGCGCTCGAGCTGCTGCACCAGGTTGGTGAGGGCGGCGACGGTGCACTCGGTGGGCAGGCCGTCGCTGATCATGATGAGCAGGCGGGCGCTGCGGGCGCTGCGGAGGGCCTCGGCCGAGGCGTGGTACAGGCCGGCGGCGTCGTTGTTGCCGCCGTTGGCGACCAGCGCGTGGGCGGCGCAGCGGGCGGCGGTGCCGGCGTCGTAGATCACGCGGTCGGTGAAGCCGAACAGGCGCAGGTCGACGCCGGGCAGGCCGCGACAGGCCTCGGCCAGCAGGGCGGCGAAGCGGCGCGCGCGCTCCATGCGGCCGCCGGACATGGAGCCCGAACAGTCGACGACGACCCCGATGAACAGGTCACTGTCCACGATCCGCCGGCGGGAGACCAGCACCCGCGGGTCGCGGCGGATGGCCAGGGCGGCCAGGCGGCCGCGGTCCAGGCGGTGGCCGGCCACCCGGGGCTTGACGACGACCTGGGACAGTCCCAGCCGGGAGAGGACCTCGCGGAGCTGGCGGGCGGGGCGCACGACGTCCTGGGCCAGGGCCCGGTGGGCGGCGGCGTCGTGCTCCAGGACGGTGACCTTCTGGATGCGCTCGAAGGTGGTCTGCGGCCCGGTGGAGAGGATGTCGGGGCCGCCGGTGCCGCGCCGGCCGCCGCCGCCCTCGCCAGCGCGCTGCTGCTGGGCGCGCTCGGCGCGGTCGACCTCGCGCTGCACGTCCCGTCCGGTCACCCCCTCGCCGTCGGCCAGGATCTCGCCCTCGCCAGGCTCGGCGGTGCCGTGCAGGTCGCACAGGTCGAGCACGCCGGCCTCGTCGCCGAAGATGCGGCGCAGCTGCCGGCTGACCTCCAGCAGGCCCTCGTTGTCCAGCTCGCGGAAGCTGCGGCCCTGCGCGTCGGTGCGGAACAGGGCCAGGGCCTGCTCGACCTTGGGATCGCCGTGGCGGTCGCCGCGGCCCATCCGCAGCGCGCGCACGAAGCGCCCGAAGCTGCTGCCGTGGGCCTCCAGGGCGGCGAGCAGGCGGCCCAGGCCGACGCTGACCTGGCCGGGCGCCCGGTTGGGGCCCAGTCCGGCCCGCACCAGGACGGGCACCAGGCGCGAGCCCAGGCGCCCCTCCAGGACGGCGGCGGGCAGGCCCCGGCTGGCGTGCTGGAAGGCCCAGGCGCCCAGGCGCTTGAGATCGTCGCCGTAGCCCTCGTCCAGGGTGCGCAGGTTGCGCTCGAGGTGCTCGTCGCACACCAGGTTGTGCAGGCGGCCGATGCCCTCTGCGACGGCGGCCTTCGTACACGCGATGCCCTGCGCGTCGGCGTTGTAGAGGTGGTGCCCCAGCTCGTGGACGATCAGGCCCCGCACGATGTCGGCGCCCTGGGCCTCGCCGCGCAGCACGGGCAGGGGGTTGACGTGGATGACGGGGCTGTCCAGGCGCGTCCAGCCCAGGTCGCTGCCGGCCAGCATCTCGATGCGCAGGGCGCGGCCCAGCAGGCGGCGGCTCTGGCGGCGGCCCCACAGGAACAGGTCGGCCACCCGGATGGTGCCGAGCATCCGGCCGCGGCGCAGCCACAGCAGCGGGCCGACGCGGGCCTGCTCCTTGGGCTCCCGGCAGTCCCGCAGGACCTGCAGGGCGGCGGGCTCGCGGCCGTACAGGTCCACCTCGGGCTGCAGCAGGCCGTCGATGACGGCGGCGGTGGGGCACAGGGCGGTGCCGGCGGCCATCATCGCGGCGGTGGCCTCGACCAGCGCGTCCTCGGGCAGCCCCCGGGCCCAGTCCTTCGCCGCGGCGTTCTTCTCGCGCGCCTTCGCCATGGACTCGGCCAGCAGCAGGGGCAGGCCCACCAGGGCGCCCAGCGGCAGCAGGGCCCGGGCGGCCAGCAGGCGGGCGGGGTGGGGGCGGTCGGCGCCGAGCAGCAGGAAGCGCCACAGGGCCTGGGGCAGCGGGTCCAGCGCGTCGCGCTCCCAGGCGGGGGTGCGCGCCGTCCAGGCGGCGTGCTCCTCGCACAGGACGGCGACGGCGCGGGCGCTGGCAGCCGGGTCGGGCGCGGCCCACAGGGCCATCGCGGTGGACCGCGGGTCGCGGGCGAAGAGGGTGTCCAGGTCGGCGGCGGCGGGGGGAGCGCCGTCGACGATGGCCTGGACAGCGTGCGCGGCGGCCGAGGGCTCGGCGCCGGTGTCCAGGCGGGTCATGGCCAGGGCCAGGCGCGCGGCGGGGGGCGAGGCGGCCACGCGCGGATCGGAGAGCGCGACGCTGGCCAGGGCCCCGCCGTGCAGGTGCAGGACCAGGGCGAGCAGGCGGGCGTGGGGCCCCCCGGCCAGCAGCGCGTCGAGCACGCGCCGGGCGCCGTCCGGGCCGAGCTGGCACAGGCGCAGGGCGGCGCACTCGGCCGCGCCGGGCGGCTCCGCGTCGAGCAGGGCGGACAGCTCGTCCGGATCCTCGCTGACCGAGACCAGGGTCGGCAGGTCGGCGACCGGTGGGGTGCGCAGGGTGATGACCGGGCGCGGCCGGTGCAGGACCCGCGGCGAGAGCCAGGGGGCCAGGCGGTCGGCGGTGCCCGGCGCCAGGTCGGGCAGGCACAGGCCGACCCGCAGCGCCCAGGCCGACAGGTCGCGGCGAGTGGCGTGCAGGGTCGCCAGCAGCTCGGCGGCGGCGTCCTGCACCCCCGCCCGGTCGGCGGCGTCGAAGGGGAAGCCCAGCGGCCCGCGGCCGGGGGTGGCGCCCTCGACCAGGACGGCGACGAGCAGGCTCACCAGCGGATCGGTGGCCTCCTCCAGGAGCGCCGCGGGGGCGTGGAAGCGGCGGCGGGACAGCTCGGCGGCCACCGCGCGCCAGGCGGCCCCGCGCAGGGCCGGGCCCTGCCAGGCCAGGCTGTCGGCGAGCAGGGACAGGCAGGCGCCGGGCGGGGCGAGCAGGGCGCGGGCGGTCGAGGAGGGGCCCGGCCAGGCATGCAGCCACAGGGCGGCGCCGGGGCCCACCTCGGCGCGGCGTCCGAAGCCGTGGGCGAGCAGGCGGGCGGTGGCGCGCAGGGCCTCGGCGTCGCCGTGGGAGAAGCGGTGGAGCTGGGCGGCGACCTGGGGCAGCGGATCGTCGGCCAGCAGGAGCGCGGCGCACACCCGCGGCAGGGGCGCGGCCGGCAGGGGGCGGCCGGCCAGGACGGCGCACAGCCCCGAGCGCGGCGCGGCCAGGGCCGGCTCGATCACGGTGGACAGGCGATCGTCCAGGGTGTGGGCCAGGCGGAAGGCGACCCCGCGGCTGAGCGCGCCCCGCCGCCCCGGGGGGGGCAGGGCCAGGGCCGGGTCCGGCGGGCTGGGGGTGACGGGCGCGAGCCAGGATCGCAGGTCGGGATCGTCCACCCGAGCCGCCGCGGTGGCGAAGGCGACCACCACGCTGTCGGGCAGCAGGCCGTGCTCCATGTCCAGGCGCGCCAGCCGCGCGAGGCCGGCGGCGTGCAGCGAGGCGACGACGGCGGTGGGCGCGGTGGTGGCGAGGGTCTTGACCACGAGCTGCTGGACGAGGGGGCCGCTGGCGGCGCTCTCCCGCAGCACCGCCGAGAGCAGGCGCACGGGGTTGGACAGGCGCTGGACCAGGGCCAGGGCCAGCTCGGCGGCGGGCGCCCCCCCCGCCCTGCCCTGCCGGCCGAGCGTCGCGTCCGCCTGCACCACGGCGGGCCCGACCAGGGTCGCGGCGGCGGTGCGCGGCAAGGCGGCCACGGCGCGGGCGGGGGACAGCACCAGCAGGGACCCCAGCAGGGGGGCGGCCACCTCGCCGCGCTGCAGGGCCAGGCGGATCAGCCGGTCCACCTCGACGCCGTCCTGGCCGGTGTAGCCGCGACCCAGCAGGACGGCGCCCGCCCCGGGGTCGGCGATCACGGCGTCGACCATCCCGCTCACGCCCACGGCGTCCACCACCTGGCGCAGCGTGCCGTCCTGGCCCAGGGCGACCACGGCCGAGCAGGCCCGCAGGTCGATGCCGCCCGGGCCGGTCAGCAGCGCCGCGCCGCCCATGCACACGAGCGGCACGCCCGCACCCACCCGCCGGGCCGCGGGGGCCAGGGCCGCCAGGGCCGCCCGGCGCGCGGCCAGGGCCAGGTCCTCCAGCCCCAGGACGGCAGGGTGGTGCGCGGCCACCAGGGCCAGCAGCGACGGGGGCAGGGCGGCCCCCTGCGTGAGGAAGGCCAGGGCGCTGGCCGCCAGCCGCAGCGCCGCGGCCGGGTTCAGCTCGCGCTCCAGCAGGGCCCGCAGCAGGGCGTCGAAGACCGGGTCGGCGCCGTGGGCCAGCAGCAGCCCCAGCACGCGATCCAGGCCGTCGGCCTGGGCCAGCAGGGCGGCCACCGCCTCGACCTGGCCGCCCGCGAGCAGCTCGGCCGTCACCGGGCGGGCCGGCGGCAGGGCCGTCACCAGCCGGTCCAGGCCCTCCACCCAGGGCAGGGCCCGCAGGTGGGCGACGAGCCAGGCAGGCTCCAGATCGCCCATGTCCAGGTGCTCCAGCAGCAGGGGCACCCGCTCGGGCCGGGGATCGGCGTCCAGCCGGGCGCGGACCCGGTCGCGGCAGTGGGCGTCAGCCAGCAGGCGCACCCAGCTCACCCCGGGCGCCCGCTCCGCCGCCGCTCGCCGCAGGTCCACGAAGGGGCTGCACACCGCGTGCAGCCAGGCCGCCGGCTGCACCTCGGCCAGGCCCGCCAGCGCCTCGAAGGCCGCGGCCCGCACGGCCGGCTCCCCGTCGGACAGGCCTTCCAGCACGGCGCGCTCGACCGGCAGGCCGCCCGCGCCGGACAGGGCCCGCAGCACCGCCACCCGGGCGCGGCTGCTGGGGTGGCGGGCGTGGCGCAGCAGGCGCGGCAGCCAGGGCCAGCGCGCCCCGGGCGGCAGCGCGGCCAGCGCCTCGGCCGCCTCGCACAGCAGCGCCGGGTCGGGCTCCGGCAGCCCCAGGACGGCCCAGGCCTCCAGGTCCGTCACGTGCTCAGGCCTTCTTCGTCTTCTTGGCGTCCTCGGTCAACGCGTCCTCGACGATGCGCCAGGCGATGCCCGCGTCGGTCGTCGGGTCGCTCCAGCGGCCGCTCAGCCGCCCGCAGAAGCTGCTCTTGAGGATCTCGCCCACCATGCCGCGATCGGCGTTCTCCATCAGCGGGTGCTGCAGGTACACGCAGACCTCCTCGGTGGCGCGCACCGACAGTCCGGCGGACAGCTCCTCGCTCTGGCGCAGCTTGTTGGCCAGCTCGACCACCAGCTTGATCCGCGCCTTGCTGACCTCGGGGTGCCGCGCCTCCAGGAGCTTGACCTCCTCCTCGGCCGGCAGGTAGTCGACCTGCAAGGGGGCGAAGCGGTCGAGCTGGGCGGCGTCGATGCCGAAGGTCCCGCTGAACTCGCTGCCGCGGTTGACCGCCGCGACGAACTGCACGTTGGAGGGGATGTCGAGGAAGACGTTGCCGACCGGGTCGAAGACCTTGCGGGTGGCGTCCAGCGCCGGCATGAGCGCGTTGCGGGCCGGCTCGGGGCAGCGGTTCAGCTCGTCGAGGAAGACCAGGAAGGGCCGCGCCGGCTCGGCCTGGGCGGCCAGGATCGCGGTGCGCAGCGGGGTGGAGATGAAGTCGGTCACCGGCTGCCCGCCCTCGCCGGCGCGGACCTGGATCGTGGCCATGAAGTCGGTCGCCTCCAGCACCGCGGCGCAGTTGAAGAAGACGAAGTCCATGCCCAGGGTGGTGGCGATGGCCTTGACCATCGTCGTCTTGCCCGAGCCCTGGGGCCCGTCCAGCAGGATGTTCAGCCCGCTCTCCAAGAGCACCTGGAGCTTCTTGCTGACGATGGGGTCCAGCCAGACGCCTTCCAGCTTGAGCGCGTCGGCCCGCACGAACTCGACCTGGATCCAGCCGCGGTCGTCGCGCTCGGGCTTGTGCACCGCCACGATGCGGACCTGGGTGCGCACGCCCGGGCGGATCCGCGGGTCGTTGCTCAGCACGACCTTGGGGGCGCGCCGGCCGTCCAGGTGGGTGGCGCGGAAGCGGTAGGAGGAGTCGCCGACGGGGTTCTGGAAGAAGGTCGTCTCCAGGATGGCGCCGACCTTGAGCTCTTCGACCTTCCACTTGCCTGCCATGGGGACCTCTGCTTCGGATGACGCTGCTGCGGGGAGCGGGGAGCCGGACTAACGCGGGGCCTCAGCCCAGGGCCTGGGCCACCAGCCGGCCGACCACCTTGCCGAAGGCGCGCGCGGCGCGGTCGGCGTCGTCGTCCAGCACCTCGATGTAGCGATCGAAGCAGCGCTCGTGCAGGGGCGCGACGGCGACCTGGGCGCAGCGCAGGCCCTTGCGGCGCTCCAGGTGGCGGACCAGGGCCCGCAGGGCGGTGGTGCTGCACTCGGTGGGCAGGCCGTCGCTGACCATCACCAGGACCCGGGCGCTGCGGCCGCTGTGCAGGGCGACCTGGGCGGCGTGGTGCAGGCCGGCGGCGTCGTTGTTGCCGCCCCCGGCCTCCAGGGCGTGGGCGGCGCAGCGCTCGGCGGTGCCGGCGTCCTTGATGACCGCGTCGGTGAAGCCGAACAGGCGCACGTCCACGCCGGGCAGGCCCTTGCAGGCGGCGGCGACCAGGGCGGCGAAGCGGCGGGCACGCTCCATGCGGTGGCCGGTCATGGAGCCCGAGCAGTCGATGACCAGGCCCAGGAACAGGTCGGTGTGACGCACGATCCGGCGGGAGATCAGCACCCGCGGGTCGCGTCGCACGGCCAGCGGCAGCAGGCGGGAGCGGTCCAGGCGGTGGCCGGCCACCCGCGGGCGCACGGGCACCGTGGACAGTCCCAGGCCGGTGAGCAGGGCGCGCAGGACGCGGGCCGGGCGGGCGACCTGGGCGGCCAGCGCGGCCTCGGCGGCCGGGTCGCGCTCCAGCACCTGGACGGTGTGGATGCGGTCGAAGTCCTCGCGGGCGCCGACGTTGACGACGTCCTTGTCGGGCCGGCCCTTGCGCGGCCCGCCGGTGGAGGTCGGCCGGCTGCGGTCCAGGTCCAGGCGCTCGACCTCGCGCTCCACCTCCTCGTCGGACAGGCCGCGCCCCTCGCACAGCCCCTCGCCCTCGCCCTCGCGGGTGCTCTCGTGCAGGTCGACCAGGTCGAGCAGCTCGCAGCGCTCACCGAAGAGCTCCCGCAGGGCCAGGGTCACCTCCCACAGCCCCTCGTTGTCCCGCTTGCGGAAGCCCTTGTCGAACAGGGCCAGGGCCTGCGCGACCAGCGGGTCGCCGTGCCGGTCGCCCAGGCCGGTGCGCAGGGCGCGCACGAAGCGGCCGAAGCTGTCGCCCTGGGCCTCCAGGCCGCGCAGCAGGGCCCCGGCGCCGACGGCGACCGCCCCCCGCTGGCGGGCGGGGCCCAGGCCGGCGGCGGCCAGGGTCGGGACCGCGGCGGGGCCGAGCGTGCGCACCAGGTCCACCGCGGGCACCTCGCGCCGGGCGTGGTGGAAGGCCCAGGCGCCCAGGCGCTTCAGGTCGTCACCGTACTCGGCGTCGTGGCTGCGCAGGTTGCGCTCGAGGTGCTCGTCGCACACCAGGTTGTGCAGGCGCTGCAGACGCTCGGCCTCGGCCCGCTTCCAGACGGCCTGGCCCTGGGCGTCGTTGTGGTACAGGTGGTGGCCCAGCTCGTGGACGATCAGGCCGCGGACGATGGCGGCGCCGTCGCGCTCGCCGCGCAGCAGGGGCAGCGGGTTGACGTGGACGGTCCTGCTGTCCAGGCGCGTCCAGCCCAGCCCCTCGCCGCCGATCATCTGCACCCGGTAGCGCCCGCCGAGCAGCCGGCGGCCCTGGTCGCGGCCCCACAGGAACAGCTCGGCCAGCCGCACGGCGGCGCGGTGCCGGTGGGCGCGGTTGTCCAGCAGGGCCAGCGCGCTGGCCTGGACCGGCACGGCGCGGACCTCGCGCAGCACGTGCAGGGCCGCTGCGTCCCGGCCCGGGTCGCCCCCGCCGGGGCCGGGGGCCACCGAGACCTCGGCGAGGCCGGAGACCGCCGCGGCCCCGGGGGCCAGCTCGTCGCCTGCCAGCAGGGCGGCGCGGGTGCTGGACAGCAGGGCCGGAGCCGGCAGGGACCGGGCCCACCCGCGCGCGGCCGGGGGCTGGCCGGCGCGGACGCGGTGGAAGGCATCGGCGAGGATGAGCGGCAGGCCGAGCAGATCGCCCTGGTCCCGCAGCGCCTGGGCCGCCTGGACCCGCAGCTCGGCCGAGGCGGGGGCCAACCGCAGCAGGAAGCGCCGCAGGGCCGAGGCGACCTCGGGCTCCGCGGCGCGGGGGAGCAGCAGGCCGACCGCCCAGGTGGTGGCGACCGGCTGGGGGCTCTCGACCAGGGCCCGGGCGAGCGCGTCCGGGTCGGCCACGGCCCGCAGGCGCTGGAGCGCGGAGGCACCCAGCCAGGCCTCCTCCGCGGGGGCGAGCAGGGCGTGCACGGCGGCCGCGACGGCGCCACCCTCCCCTCGCTCGCCCAGGCCCAGGGCCAGGTGGAAGCGGGCCTCCTCGTCCGCCACCGTGGACCGCAAGGTGGACAGCGCCGACCGTGCACGATCCACGGTCGGGCCCGCGGGCCAGTGGGCGACGCTCTCGCCCAGCAGCTCCTTGTGGGGCGCCTCGGGCTGGAGCAGCAGGCCGAGCAGCGCCCGCGCGCCCTCCTCGCCGTGTTCGAGCAGCGCGAGCACGGCCAGCTCGGCGACGCCCCGCGCCGGCAGCAGGCAGAAGGGCACCAGCTCGGTGGCCGAGGTGGCGGCCAGGATGCGCTCGGTCGCGTCGTGCGCCACGGGCCCCGCGGGCGCGGCGCGCCGGCGGGTGACGCCCTTGCTGGAGATCCACGCCTCCAGCTCGCTGCGCGCCAGGTCGGGCAGCTCGGGCAGGGCCGCGACGACCCGGTCGCGCCAGGCGGACAGGTCGACGCCCCCCGTCCGCAGCAGGGCGAGCATCTTGCAGGCCTCGAGCTGCACGGCGCCGCGGTCGGCGCGGTCGACGGGGAAGCCCAGGGGCCCGCGGCCGGGCGCGCCGGTGTCGGCCAGGACCGCGACCAGGTCCTCGACCAGGGCGGGCGGGGCGCGCTCCGCCAGGCGGCCGGGCTCGCGGAAGCGCCAGCGGCCCAGCAGGTGGCGGGCGGCGGCCCACAGGGCGGCGCGCAGGGCGGGCACAGGCAGGGACAGCGCGTCGTGCAGGGGCACGCGCAGGCCGTCGGGCTGGGCCAGCACGTCGGCGACGAACAGCTCGAAGGGCAGGTCCCAGCGATGCAGCCAGGCGGCGGCGGCCGGGCCCATGTCGGGGCGCGCGGCCCAGTCGGCGACGAGCAGGCTGTCGATCCGGCGCAGGCAGGCCGGGTCCAGCGCCCCCATGCGGGCCAGCAGGGTGGCGACGGCCGGCAGCGGGTCCTTGCAGCAGAGCAGGGCGGCGCAGACCTCGGGCTGGGGTCGGCCGGGGGCCGGGCGCAGGGCCAGGGCGGCGCACAGGCCGGTCACCGGGGCGGCGAGGGCGGGGGCGACGGCGCGGGCCAGGGCCTCGTCGCGGCAGGTGGCGATGCGGTCGGCCTCCTCCTCGGTCAGGGCGCGGGCGGCGCCGGCGGGCAGCCGGCGGCGGGTCGGGGCGGGGCGGGTGGTGACGCCGAGCCAGGCGGCGACCGCCTCGTCGGGGGGGCGGCGGCAGGCCTCGGCCAGGCCCTGGACCAGGGCCCAGGGCAGGCAGCCGCTGTCGTGGTCCAGCTCGTAGAGCGCGCGCAGGCCGGCGTCGCCCAGCGCCAGCAGGGCCAGGGCAGGCTCGGCGGTCCGCAGGGCCTCGACGGCGAGGCGCTGGACCATCGGGCCGCGCAGGCCGTGGTCCACGAGCAGGGTGCGCACGAGCAGCAGGGGGCCGCCGGTCGAGGCGGGCGCCCCCGCCAGGACCGCGGCGGCGAGGACGGCCTGGCGCTGCTCCTTGAGGCGGCCCGCGGCGGCGCGGGCGTCGAGCGCCACCAGGATCCGGGCCAGCAAGGGCGGGTCGCACAGGGGCATCGTCGGGGCGACCAGGTCGGCCTGGCGGGCCCAGGCGGCGGCCAGCAGCGCGCTGCCGGCGGGCACGGGCGGGTGGCCGGACGCGTCGGGCCGCAGGGCCAGGGCCAGCAGCCGGCGGGCCAGCGCCTGGCCGCCGAGGTCGTCCTCCGGCAGGCCGGACAGCAGGCGGGCTCCGCCCTCGGGGTCGGCCAGGATCGCGGTGACGAGCGTCTCCTCGTCGTGCAGCACGGCCAGGGCCTCCAGGCAGCCGGGGCGGCAGAGGCCGAGCAGGCCGGCCGCGGCGCGAAGGTCGAGCGCGCCGGGCGGGCCGGCCAGGTGGGCCCCTCCCAGCTCGTCCAGGCGCAGGCGGTGGATGTCCTTGCGGCGGGCGCCGGCCAGCAGGGCCAGGGCGGGCCGCGCCTGCGAGGGGTCGAGCAGGCCGAGCAGGGCGGGCGCGGCCGGCAGGGCCAGGGCCAGGACCGCGGGGTGGGGCGCCCGGCCGGGGTGGGCGCCCAGCCAGGCCGCGACCCCCAGGCGCAGGCGCTGCTCGGCCGAGAACGCCAGCGCCCCGTTGCGCACGCGGTCCACGACCGGGTCGAGCAGGCGCGCCAGGCCCGCCGGGTCGGCCGCGCCCAGGCGGCAGAGCAGGGTCACCAGGCCCGCGGGGCCAGGGCGCTCGCGCGCCAGGGCGGCGGCGACGGCGGGCAGCGCGGCGGGCGAGAGGTCGGCCGAGGCCGCCAGGCCCGGCGGCCAGAAGGCCTGGACGATCTCCTCGGGCTGGCGCCGCCAGGGCAGGGCCGCGACCAGGCGCAGCAGGCCCGGATCGTCCAGGTGGCCGGCGGCGTGGTGCGACGCGACCGCGGGACCCAGGGCCGCCGGCAGGCCCAGGCCCTCGATCCGGCCGATCAGCTCCTCGCGCAGCCCCTCCTCGCACAGCAGGGGCAGCCACAGCTCCAGCGCCTCGCCCGGCGCCTCGGCCGCCGCGCGCGCCCGCAGCGCCGGGTCGGGGTGGGCGATCGCGTGCAGCCAGCGGCTGGGGTCCCCACCGGCCAGGCCGACCAGGGCCAGGAAGCCCGCCCGGCGCACGCCCGGGTCCCCGTCGTGCAGGGCCGCCAGCACGACGCGCTCGGCGGGCAGCCCGCTGGCGCCGGCCAGGGTCGCCACCGCCAGGGCGCGGATCCGCGGGTCGGGGTGGCGGGCGATCTGCGCCACCGCGTCGAAGGCCGGCCAGCGCTCGCCGGGCGGCAGCGCGGCCAGCGCGTGGAGCGCCGCGACGACGCGGTCGGCGTCGGCGGGCTCGGTCAGGGCCTGGGCGGCGAGCAGGGGGTGCACGGGCCTGGGTTATCCTCGGCGAGCGAGGTGCTGCGTGGCGAGGAAGAGGTCGGAGAGGCAGGAGGCCGAGCAACCGAAGGAGCTTCCCATCCAGCGGCTGCGGATCGAGGGCTTCAAGTGCTTCCGCGAGCCCGTGGACGTGGAGCTGGGCGGACTGACCGTGCTGGCGGGGGCCAACAGCTCGGGCAAGTCGTCGTTCATGCAGCCGCTCTTGCTGATGAAGCAGACGCTGGAGGTAGCGTACGATCCGGGGCCGCTGCTGCTGGACGGGCCGCTGGTGCGGGTGGAGGAGGCGAAGGGGTTGTTCTGGAGGGATGGAAGACAGGAACACTCCTTCCATGAATGGTCAGTCCAGGTGACCAGTCGGCCAGATCGGACATTCCGCTCGGACTTCGGACTCGGCCCCACGGGCATTGAGCTTCGTCAAGCGTGGATTGGCGCCACAGGCCTGACACTCACGGCGCAAGCGATGCGGCTTGACCGCGCCGATCAGACACAGCAAGCTGGCCTCGATGTGATGGTGCCGCTCCGGGTCCGATTCCTCTACAAACCGACGCCACCCAGTCCCGAGAGGTTGCCCAGGGATCTTGGGGAGTTGCTTGCCCTCTTTGTGGTGGCAGGTACACACGAGGTCAACCTTGACCCCCTCCTCGACCTCATCCACCTCCCCGGCCTGCGCGGCAACCCGCTCCGCAGCTACCCTCGCGCACGGGCGACCGAGCGCTTCCCCGGGGCGTTCCAGGATTCGGCTGCGGGCCTGCTCCTCGCCTGGAAGGAGTCCGACGACCCCCGCCTCGCCCAGGTCGGCCAGGACTTCCGCACCCTGGGACTGTCCTGGAAGGTCGAGCCCCGCAAGCGCGGCGACACGGCCGTCGAGCTGCACCTGGGCCGCCTCCCGCAGCCCCAGCAGGGCGGCGCACAAGACACGGTGAACGTGGCGGACATGGGCCTGGGTGCGTCCCAGGTGCTGCCGGTGGTGACCGCCCTCCACGCTGCCCGGCCGGGCCAGGCCGTGCACATCGAGCAGCCTGAGCTGCACCTGCACCCACGCGCCCAGGTCGCGATGGCCTCGCTGCTGGTCGACGCCATGGAGCGCGGCGCCCAGGTGATCGTCGAGACCCACAGCAGCGTGCTCATCCGGGCCCTGCAGGTCCTGGTCGCGACGCGGCGGGAGCTGGCCGACCGCGTGATCCTGCTGTGGTTCCAGCGAGATGGAGACGGCGCCTCGATCGTGCGCCGCGCCACCCTGGACGCCCAGGGCTCCTTCGGCGACTGGCCGGCCGACTTCGACGAGGTCGAGCTGGACGTCCACCAGGCCCTGATCGACGCCACCTTTCAGGACGCCGGCTGAATGCGCGTCGTCATCGACACCAGCGTGGCGCGGGCGGCCAGCGTGGACGGCGGCGCACCCGCACCCGCGTGCGCCCAGGCCCTCCGCGCCATCGAAGGATGCCACTCCCTGCACGTCGCGATGAGCCCGAGCCTGAAGCAGGAGTGGCAGCGCCACAGGAGCCTGTTCGCCACGCAGTGGCTCGGCTTGATGATCGCCCGCAAGCGCCTCCAGGCGTTGACCCCCGTCCCACGAACGGACGTGCTCGACGCCGCCGCCGATCTGCCCGGCAAGAGGTCCACCGCCGTCAGCAAGGACCTGCACCTGGTCGACCTCGCCTTCGCCTCCGACCGCCGGATCCTCGCGCTGGACGACACCCAGCGAGCCCTGCTCTGCCGCCTGGTCCGATCCGTTCCCGACCTGGCCAGCCTGCACTGGGCCAACCCCACCGACGACCCCTGTGTCCCCTGGCTCGCCGGCGGCGCACCCGACGAGCCCGCCCTCTGCCTGCGTTCCCCTCCCCCCCCCGGACCCACCCCACCCCCG
>JAKLKF010000133.1 GCA_023150805.1 Myxococcota bacterium
CAGCCTGGACGGCACCGCCCGCTCCTGGCAGGGCGAGCGGCAGGTCGACCTCCTGGATGCGGGGGTGGAGGTGACCGCGCTCCAGGAAGTGGAGGGTGGCAGCCGCGTCGCCTTCGGCACCGCCGACGGTCGGGTGCTGGTCGCGCCGCTGACCGAGGAGCTGCTGCTGGCGGAGGGCTGCAGGGTGCTGGCGCGTTTCGCCGTCGACGACCAGGCACCCTGCGGCGCCCAGCGCTGACGGCTGGGGTATCCCGCCGGACGCCTATCGGGCCCCGACGCCGCTGTCCTTCAAGGCCGCGCCCATCCCCTCGGCCATGGCCACCAGGTGGTCCCCGATCATCTGCTCGAAGACCCCCGGCCGCAGGTGCACGAAGTACTCGACGGTCTTGGACTTCGAGTTCATCGCCCACTGGAGATCGGTCAACAGCGAGTAGCCCTTGGACTCCTTGTCGATGCTCTCGACGAAGTCGTCGTCGCTGACGATGGGCAGCGAGGGCGTCACGGTGACCCAGTTGGTCGCCGCGCCGTAGAGGCATGCGTAGCCGAACTGACCCGGGCTGCCCTGGCAATCGACACCGGCGGCCGGGTGGAAGGTCAGGCGCGTGAGCGCGGGCGCCACGACCAGTTGTAGGTCCGAGTTGATCTGCGCGGTGTGCTGGCTCTTGGAGGCATCTTCGAGGGTCACGAAGTCGACCGCCGTCTGGAACCGGACCACCCCCGCGCCCTGGTCGGCGGCGTACTGCGCCTCGGCGTAGGTGACGGCGTTCTGCCCCTTGATGTCGAAGGCCCTCGCGAGCGTGGGGGGCGTGTCCATGCTGGTCGCGAAGTAGTTCTGGTGTCCCGTGGGAGACATGATCAGGGACAGGGCGTTGGTCGTGTCCAGGCGGCTCTTGCCGCGGAGGGGGTTCTCCAGCAGGTGTTCCTGGGCGCGACTGTAGGCGTCGCTCTGCTGGAAGTCCTCGAAGGTCAGGACCTCGTAGCCCATGCCCTCGAGCGCCTTCACCAGGGCCTCGTGCCCCCGGTCGACGGAGGCCTGCAGCGCGGCCTGATCCAGGTTGTCGAGGTTGTAGATGACCTTCACGGTGGCCATGGCGCCCTGCTGGATGTTCTTGGCCGTGTCGGAGGCCGATGTCCGCAGCGCGACCTCGACCTCGAACTTCGGCAGGTAGACCCTTGTGAAGCCTGAGAGGCTCTTCTCCGCCTTCTTGCCCAAGTCCACCGAGAACACGGTGGCCGGCTGGGTGCGGGCCTGCTCGGCGGTGGCCTCTGGCGGGGGTTTGCCCGCGCTGGCCATCGACGGCGTCAGCAGGGGGAGAAGGAACAGCGGGAGGGTGGGACGGCGCATCGGGTCTCCGGAGCGGGTGTGCATCCGGCCCAAACGAGGTGGCGGGGCGGAGTGTCAGGCCGATTCAACGCACCGTGCAGCCAGCTTCAGCCGCCTTGCGCCACGCACCAGTCGGAGAACCAGAGCGCTCCCCGGTAGGCCCGCCCACCTCTGAGGGACAGGCCCACCCGCCCGGCGGTCGGTTCGCTCGACAGCGACCAGGCCGCCGCGGCGCCATCGATCTGCACCCGCACCTCATGACCTCTCAGGGTCAGCACCACGTCGTGTGCGAGGTGGACGTCGAAGCCGGGGACCTCGACCCAGGGGTCGTTGGCCGCCTGCACCGTGCTCTCGTAGAAGCCCCAGGCGCCATCTCGGACCATCAACGCGCCGCCAGGCACGAAGAGCTCCATGGGCAGGTCGCCCTCCCCGGTCAGGCGCTGCCACCGCACACGTACGGTCAGGTCGGGCCCCAGCTCCTGCTGCTCGGCGACGACCCGCCCGTAGGAGAACGGGTAGTCCGACGCGTCGGTGGTCAAGACCCAGCCCGGCCCCGCAGCGGCCAGGGTCCCGTGGCGCTCGGTGCTCAGCTGATCGCCCTGGAAACAGGTCCATGCAGTCACCGGGACCCTCCTCCGTCGCAGAGGCACCGTACCGCGCGAAGGCGACGCTCGTCACTCCCGCGGCGCCGCCCGATCCGAAGGCGCGGGAGCCTCCACGCCCGGCGGCAGGTCCCCGACACCGATGGGGTCGACGGATTGCAGGGCGCGCAGCGCCGCCCAGAGGTTCCGATCGACCGTGCCATCGGTCACCGCCTCGCCGGGAGCCCAGAAGATGGTGATCCAGAGGTCCGCCAGCATCCGCCTGCGGACATGCACGAGATGGCCCTGGCGGCGCGTCGCCGAGAATGGGTCGCGCGCCAGGAAAGACGTGGCCTCACCCGCCATCGCGAGGAACTCGTATCGAACGCCGCAAGGCGGAAAGGGAGAGGGCTTCCCCGTGGGCCCCTCGCCGAGTTTGAACAGGGTCGCGATCATGGCGTCGTGGGCCCTGGACCGGTCGAGGGTGGAGAGGGCGCCCTCTGCACAGACCGGGTCGCCGGCACAGGAGTCCAAGACGCCGATGGTCGCCCGGGAAACCACCTGGAGGCGAAGCTCGAGCACGCCGTCCTCGCTCAGGCTCGCGTGCTGTTGCGGAGCATGCGGGTTCTCGAACGCCGGCAGGGCCGCCAAGCCCGCCGGCATCGTGAACCGGGCCCGTGCCACATCGAGTGCCCGGGTGAAGGGCGCGGGGACCGGCGGCGCGTCGGTGGCGACCAGGGTCAGGTCGTCCCACCGGGCCGGTGTACCCGGCGCGGGCCAGGTCCCCTCCGCCACGGCGCAGGCGAAGCCGAGGCGCCCCGGGCACGCGAGGTCGAGGGCCGCCGGCTGGACGGGCGCGAGCGCCAGGCAGGCGGACCACAGGCCCGTCGCGCAGGCGCACATGCCGCTCCCGACTGCGTTCGTCGCCGGCGGGTGGCGGGTGGCGCACGAGCACCAGCGCGCGAGCATGCCTGCTCCTCTCCCTCTCGGCAGGCGTCCAGGGCCTCGGTGAACGGAGCGGGGCGGGCCGCCGGGGACGAGGCGGGGCTGACGGAGGTCGACCCTGCCGCGTGCCCGGGTGCCACGAAGGTCCAGGCCGCCGCGACAAGGAGCAGCGCGGACAGAGGTCAAGGCGCCACTCTTGCCTCGTAGACCCCGGCGGCGGCGGACAGCGGGTCGTGGGGCGCCTTCCAGCCCTGGGCGCGCAGGGCCTGGTGGAGCCCCGACAGGCACAGGCTCACGTGGCGCCGGGAGCAACTCGCGCCCATCAGTCCGATGCGCCAGGCCTTGCCGGCGAAGTCACCCAGGCCGCCGCCGATCTCCAGGCCCACCTGCTGGAGCAGGAAGGCGCGCACGGCCGCCTCGTCGACGCCGGCGGGGGCGGCGACCAGGGTGAGCTGGGGCAGGCGCTCGGCCTCGGGCACGGGCAGGTCCAGCCCCAGGGCGAGCAGCCCCTGCCGCAGGGCGGCGGCGTGGAGCTGGTGCCGGGCGTAGCGGGTGGGCAGCCCCTCCTCCAGCGCCAGGCGCAGGCCGGCGTGCAGGGCGTAGTTCATGTTGACCGGTGCGGTGTGGTGGTAGGCCCGCTTCTGCCCGCCCCAGTAGGAGGCCAGCAGCGACAGGTCCAGGTACCAGCTCGCCACCGGAGACCGGCGGGCGGCGACGGCGGCCATCGCGCGCTCGGACAGGCTGACCGGCGCCAGGCCCGGGGGCACGCTCAGGCACTTCTGCGTGCCCGAGTAGGCGGCGTCGACCCCGTGGGCGTCCAGTTCGACGGGGATGCCGCCCAGCGAGGTGACGCAGTCGACCGCCAGCAGGGCGCCCAGGTCGTCGGCGAGCTCCCGGAAGCCCTGCAGGTCGGTGCGGGCGCCGGTGCTGGTCTCGGCGTGCACGACGGCGACCAGCTTGAAGCGGCGCCCCTCGGCGCGGGCGCGGAAGGCGTCGGGAGACAGCGCCCGGCCCCACGGAGCCTCGACCCGCACGACCTCGGCCCCGCAGCGGCGCGCGACCTCGCACATCCGGCCGCCGAAGACACCGTTCACGCCGACGAGCACGCGGTCGCCGGGCTCGACCAGGTTGACCAGCAGCGTCTCCATCCCCGCCGAGCCCGTGCCCGACATCGGCAGGGTCATGGCGTTGTCGGTGCCGAAGACCTGGCGGAGCATGCCCTTGTTCTGGTCCATGATCTCGACGAAGGCGGGGTCGAGGTGGCCGATGCAGGGCCGGGCCAGCGCCTGGAGGATCTCGGGGGGCACGTCGCTGGGGCCGGGGCCCATCAGCACGCGGGAGGGGGGATCGAGCGGGGCGGGGATGGTGGACACGGCGACCTCCGGAGCAGGCCTCCTATGCCGCTCGCGGCGCGGGGGAAACGCATAACGTATTGCCTGACACCTCCGCGCGAAGGGTGTCAGGCAATACGTTATAATACCTCGGCGGAACAGGTATTATAACGTATTGCCTGACACCCCCTGACCTGGAGGATGGCCGTCATGACTGCTTCTCTGCCCTCGCGACGGCTGCGCTCGCTGGGGCTGCGCTACCAGCGCGACGCCGGCGGGGCCCGGCTGGAGATCCTGGACCAGGCGGCGCTGCCGGACCGGGAGGAGTGGCGGGACGGCGCCGAGCCGGAGGCGATGATCGGCCACATCCGGGCGCTGCGGGTGCGGGGGGCGCCGATGATCGGGGTCTGCGCGGCGCTGTGCCTGGCGGTGCAGGCCGACCGCGGCGCGGCGCCGGCGCGGCTGCGCGAGGACGCCCGGGCGCTACGCGCGGCGCGGCCCACGGCGGTGAACCTGATGGAGGCGGTGGACCGGCTGCTGCCCCTGTGCGCGCACCCGGAGGCGCTGGTGCAGGCCGCCGAGGCGCTCTTCGAGGAGGAGGTGGCCCGCAGCGAGGGCATGGCCACGCGCGGCGCCGCCCTGGTGCAGCCGGGAGAGGGGATCCTGACCCACTGCAACACGGGGGGGCTGGCCACCTCGGGCGCGGGCACGGCCCTGGCGGTGATCCGTCGCGCCCACGAGCAGGGCAAGGGCGTCCACGTCTGGGTGGACGAGACGCGCCCGCTCTTGCAGGGCGGCCGCCTGACCGCCTGGGAGCTGGGTCGCCTGGGGATCCCCTACCACCTGCTGCCCGACGGCGCGGCGGGCCTGCTCTTCGCCCGCGGCCGCGTCCAGCGGGTGCTGGTGGGCGCCGACCGGATCGCCGGGAACGGGGACTTCGCCAACAAGATCGGGACCTTCCCCCTGGCGGTCCTGGCGCGGCACCACGGCGTGCCCTTCCACGTGGTCGCCCCCCGCACCACCGTGGACCCCTCCTGCCCGGACGGGACCGCGATCCCCATCGAGGAGCGCGACGCGGACGAGGTCCGCGGGCTGGTCGGGCGCCTGCGGTGGGCGCCGGCGGACGCCCCGGTCTTCAACCCGGCCTTCGACGTGACGCCCGCGGCTCTGGTCACGAGCTGGATCCTGGACGACGCGGTGCTCGACGCAGAGGATGTGGCCGCCGGCGCCCTGGCCTAGCGCCGTTCGGCCAGACCTGGCGCCGTTCGGCCAGGCCTGGCACCGTTCGGCCGGGCCTAGCACCGCTAGCGCGGGCGGCTCCGCTACACTGCCGGGCCACTGCCTCGGAGCCGCCATGTCCCTTCCCTCCACCCTTCTCGCCCTCAGCCTGCTCGCCTGCAAGGACAAGGCGGGGGACGACACCGGTCCCGCCGCGGACGGCGGCGCCACCGACGGCGGCGCGACCGAGGCCTGGTCCCCCGACCTGCTCTGCCCCGGCGACGCCGCCTGCCCCGACGCCGACGGCCCGCTCTCCGTGGGCGCCAGCAAGGTCAGCATCACGCCCACCTGCTTCGAGAGCTGGGAGGACCTGGACGGCAACGCCGAGTGGGACGACGACGCCGAGCCCTTCCTGGACTGCGGCTGCGACCGGCTGTGCGCGGGGGACGAGGGCTGGACCGCCCCCGACGAGGGCGAGGGCGACGGCGAGTTCCAGGCCGTCTGGATGGCCGGCTTCCAGAACAGCCGCCCCGCCCAGGGCGTGCACGACGACCTGTGGGCCCGCGCCATCGTCTTCGACCAGGGCGGCACCCGGATCGCGCTGGTCGTGGTCGACCTGGTCGGCTTCTTCCACCCCGACGTGCAGGGAGCCCGCGCCCTGGTCTCCGCCGCCGGCCTGGACGTGGACCACGTCGTCGTCTCCAGCACCCACGGCCACGAGGGGCCCGACACGATGGGGCTGTGGGGGCCGACCGAGACCCGCTCCGGCGTGGACCCCGACTACATCTCCGCGGTCCAGCAGGCCGTCGCCCAGGCCGTGACCCAGGCGGTCGCCGACCTGCGCCCGGTCGCGCGCTTCCAGGTCGGCGCCGTGGACGTCTCGACCTACCACGAGCAGGGCGTCTACAACATCATCACCGACCTGCGCGACCCCATCGTGATCGACGAGCAGATGAACGGCGCGGCCTTCTGGGACGCCGAGGGCAACGTGATCGCCTCGCTGGCCCACTTCGGCGACCACCCCGAGAGCGTCGCCGACGAGAACCTGCTCATCACCAGCGACTTCCCCCACAAGCTCCGCGAGACGATGGAGGCGGGCTCGACCTGGTCCAGCCGCAGCCGACCGGGCCTGGGCGGCACCGCCATCTTCGTCAACGGCGCCGTGGGCGGCATGATGACGGGCCTGCGGGTCGACGTGCACGATCCCGACGGCAACGTCTGGAGCGACTACACCCACGAGCGCACCGAGGTGATGGGCACCCTGATGGGCGAGATGGCGCTCGACGCCATCGAGGGGGGCGCCGAGGTCAGCGCCCCGACCCTGCGGCTGGTCGGCAAGCGCTTCCGCCTGCCCGTGGAGAACTGGGGCTTCCAGGTGCTGTTCCTGACCGGCATCGTCGATCGGGAGCTGTTCGACTACGACCCCGAGGAGATCATCGACGAGGAGAACGTCCCCTGGATCGAGACGGAGCTGAACCTGCTCACCGTGGGTCCCCTCACCCTGCTGACCTGCCCCGGCGAGCTGTTCCCCGAGGTGAACATCGGCGGCTACGACGGCAGCCACGTCGGCAGCGCCGAGGCCTGGTTGGTCGACCCCGAGAACGTGAACCCGCCGGACCTGTCCCAGGCGCCCGCCGGCCCCTACCTCAAGGAGCGCGTCGGCGCCGAGCACGTCTGGCTGGTCGGGCTGGGCAACGACCAGCTCGGCTACATGCTGCCGACCTACGACTTCGAGCTGCACCCGACGAACCCCTGGTTCGACGAGGCCGAGGGCGACCACTACGAGGAGACGAACTCCCTGAGCAGCCAGGCCGTGCCGCTCTACGAGGCCCAGGTGGACGCGCTGCTGGGCTGGATCGCGGCCAACCCCGGCTGAGCCGCGGGCCCGCCGGGCACACGCAGGTCGGCCCCGCCAGCACGCCCGGTCGAGGTGTCCCCTTCTCGTGCCCGGGGGCCGGCGGGGCCGGCAGGGTCAGGCTGTCAGAACTGTTCCTTCTCCGTGCTGTCCGCCAGGGCGCTGGTGCTCGCCTCGCCGTGGCTGATCACGTTGCGGACCTCGTCGAAGTAGCCGGTGCCCACCTCGCGCTGGTGGCGGACGGCGGTGTAGCCCCACTCGGCCCCGGCGAACTCGCGGTCCTGCATGTCGGCGTAGGCGGACATGCCCCGCTCGCGGTAGCCGTGGGCCAGGTCGAACATCGACCAGTTCAGGGCGTGGAAGCCGGCCAGGGTGACGAACTGGAACTTGTAGCCCATCGCCCCCAGCTCGCGCTGGAACTTCGCGATGGTGCTGTCGTCGAGGTTCTTGCGCCAGTTGAAGCTGGGCGAGCAGTTGTAGGCCAGCATCTTGCCCGGGAAGCGGTCCTGGATCGCCTCGGCGAAGGTCCGGGCCTGGGCCAGGTCGGGGTGGCCGGTCTCCATCCAGACCAGGTCGGCGTAGGGGGCGTAGGCCAGGCCGCGGGCGATGCAGGCCTCCATGCCGTCGCGCACGTAGAAGAAGCCCTCGCTGCTGCGCTTGCCGGTCAGGAAGGGCTGGTCGATGGGGTCGATGTCGCTGGTCAGCAGCTTGGCGCTCTCCGCGTCGGTGCGGGCGACGAGGACCGTGGGCACGTCGAGGACGTCGGCCGCCAGCCGGGCGGCCACCAGGGTGCGGATGAACTGGGAGGTGGGGATGAGCACCTTGCCGCCCAGGTGGCCACACTTCTTCTCGCTGGCGAGCTGGTCCTCGAAGTGCACGCCCGAGGCGCCCGCCTCGATCATCGCCTTCATCAGCTCGAAGGCGTTGAGCGGGCCGCCGAAGCCGGCCTCGGCGTCCGCCATGATGGGCGCCAGCCAGTGCCGCTTCGCGCCACCCTCGCTGTGCTCGATCTGGTCGGCGCGGATGAGGGCGGCGTTGAGCTTCTTGACCAGCTCGGGCACCGAGTTGACCGGGTACAGGCTCTGGTCGGGGTAGACGTTGCCCGAGACGTTGGCGTCGGCCGCGGTCTGCCAGCCGCTCAGGTAGATGGCCTCCAGGCCGGCGCGGACCTGCTGCATCGCCTGGTTGCCCGTCATGGCGCCCAGGGTCTGGACGTAGGGGCGCTCCTTCATCAGCGTCCACAGGCGGCGCGCGCCCATGTCGGCGACGGTGTACTGGATCCGGTAGCTGCCGCGCAGGCGGTCGACGTCGGCCATGCTGTAGGGGCGGACGATGCCCTCCCAGCGGTCGGCCGGGATGTCCGTGAAGATGTTGGGCTGGCGAAGGCTGCTGGACATGAAGGCTCCCGGGGTGGAGGGCAGGCTCAGGCGAGCCGGTCGTAGGCAGGCAGGGTCAGGAAGTCGGGGCAGCGGGGCGCGGTGACCAGCTCGACGAAGATGTCGGCGGCCTGGTCGAAGTGGTGGCCGGCGGGCGCGTCGGCGCCCAGCAGCGCGGCCTGCTGCCGGATGAGGCCGACCACCAGCTCGGCGGTGACGACGGTGCCGTCCTCCAGGCGGGCGCCGTGGTGGACCTGCTGCCAGAGCTGGGCCCGCGAGATCTCGGCCGTCGCGGCGTCCTCCATCAGGTCGTAGAGGGGCACGCAGCCGTTGCCGCCCAGCCAGGCCTCCAGGTACTGGATGCCGACCCGCGCGTTCCAGACCACGCCGTCGCGGGTGCGGGTCCCCGCCGGGACCGCCAGCAGGTCGGCCTGGGTCACGGCGACCTCGGGTCGCAGGACGTGGAGCTGGTTCGGCGCCGGCATGTGGGCGTCGAAGATCTCCATGGCGACGGGCACCAGGCCCGGGTGGGCGACCCAGGTGCCGTCGTGGCCGGCCTTGACCTCGCGCAGCTTGTCGGCTCGGACCTTGTCCAGCGCCGCCTGGTTGAGCGCGGGGTCCCGCTTGATGGGGATCTGGGCGGCCATGCCCCCCATCGCGTGCACCCCGCGGCGGTGGCAGGTCTGGATCACCAGGCTGGTGTAGGCGGCCATGAAGGGCTGGGTCATGCCGACCTGGCTGCGGTCGGGCAGCACCTTGTCGGGGTGGGCCTGCAGCGTCTTGATGAAGCTGAAGATGTAGTCCCAGCGGCCGCAGTTCAGGCCGCTGCTGTGCTCGCGCAGCTCCCAGAGGATCTCGTGCATCTGGAAGCTGGCGGGCAGGGTCTCGATGAGGACCGTGGCCTTGATGCTGCCCGGGGGAAGCCCGAGCGCCTGCTGGGCGGCGACGAAGACGTCGTTCCACCAGCGCGCCTCCAGGTGGTGCTGGAGCTTGGGCAGGTAGAACCAGGGCCCTTCGCCCCGGGCGAGCTGGGCCGCCGCGTTGTGGAAGAGGTACAGCCCGAAGTCGAAGAGGCTGGCGGGGACGGGCTCGCCGTCGACGCGCAGGTGCTTCTCCACCAGGTGCAGGCCGCGGGGCCGCACCAGCAGCTTCGCCGTGACCGGGTTCAGGGCGTAGGCCTTGCCACGCTCGGGGTCGGTCCAGGCGATGGTCCCGGCCACGGCGTCGCGCAGGTTGACCTGGCCGTCGATGCAGTTGTCCCAGGTCGGGCTGTTGCTGTCCTCGAAGTCCGCCATGAAGCAGGAGGCGCCGCTGTTCAGCGCGTTGATGATCATCTTGCGGTCGACGGGGCCCGTGATCTCGACCCGCCGGTCGAGCAGGCCCGGCGGCAGGGGCGCCACCGTCCAGTCCCCCGCCCGGACCGCGGCCGTCTCGGGGAGGAAGTCGGGGAGCCGACCGGCGTCGAAGGCTGCCTGGGCCTGCTTGCGGGCCGCCAGGCGGTCCTGCAGGGCCGGGCGGAAGGCCCGCGCCAGGTCGGCCACGAAGGCGAGCGCTGGGGGCGTGAGGATGCCTCCGCGCAGGTCGTCGACCCGCCCCAGGACCTCGACCCCGTCCACGCCTGCCTGGAACCGCGCTGCCGTCATCCCGACCTCCTGGACACCATGTCAATGTCCACCGCGATCAGGCCCGTGGCAACGCGATCTGCGCGGTCACGCCGCAGCGCCTGTCAAGGCGTGGACGGCTAGGCCGCTAGGCTGTAAAGTCTGTCAATCTCCCGCCCGGAGCCGCCGTGTCCTCGACCGCCCACCTCGGCGCCCGCGTGCGCGCGCTGCGTCGCCAGCATGGCCTCTCCCAGAAGCAGCTCGCGGACAAGCTGGACATCTCGGCGAGCTACCTCAACCTCATCGAGCACGGCAAGCGCCCGGTCTCGGCCTCCGTCCTCATCCGGCTGGCCCAGGGCTTCCCGCTGGACATCGGCAGCCTGGCCACCGACGACAGCCAGGCCGAGTCCGAGCTGACGGAGATCTTCAGCGATCCGCTCTTCGACGACCTGGCGTTGACGACCGCCGACGTGCGCGAGCTGGTCGCCTCCTGCCCCAGCGCAGCCGAAGCGGTGCGGGTCCTGTACCGCTCCTGGCGCGAGGCGCGCGAGGCCGTCGCCACCCTCACCAGCCGGATGCAGGGGCAGGAGGGCAGCCTGGTCGACCCCGCCAGCACCCCCACCGAGGAGGTCCACGACTTCCTGCAGCGCAGCGGCAACCACTTCCCCTCGCTGGAAGAGGCGGCCGAGCGGCTGCGCCGGGACGCGAAGATCCGGGACGACGATCGCTACCAGCGGATGGCCGACTGGCTGCTGGAGGCGCACGGCGTGCGCATCCAGTGGGCGCCGGTCGAGGCCAGCCCCCAGGTCATGCGCCGCTACGACCCCGAGCGGCGCATCCTCCACCTCAGCCAGGTGCTGGCGCCGCGCAGCCGGCACTTCCAGCTCGCGCACCAGCTCGGGCTCATCGCCTGCCAGGAGCAGCTCGACCAGCTCACCGAGGACCGGCGCCTGACCAGCGACGAGGCCCGCCGGCTGGCCCGGGTCACCCTGGCCAACTACTTCGCCGCCGCGGTGCTGATGCCCTACGCGCCCTTCCTGGAGGAGGCGGAGCGGCGCCGCTACGACATCGAGCTGCTGGGACACCGCTACCGGACCAGCTTCGAGCAGGTGAGCCACCGCCTGTGCACGCTGCGGCGACCGGGCGCCGAAGGGGTGCCCTTCCACATGATCCGCGTCGACATCGCCGGGAACATCTCCAAGCGCTTCAGCGGCTCGGGGATCCGCTTCGCCCGGTACTCGGGCGCCTGCCCCCGGTGGAACGTGCACGCCGCCTTCCTCACCCCGGGCCAGATCCGCACCCAGACCAGCGTCATGGAGGACGGCACCACCTACTTCTGCGTCGCGCGGACCGTGCAGAAGTCCGGCGGCGGCTGGAACCAGCCCCACGCGATGCACGCCATCGGCCTGGGCTGCGAGATCTCCCACGCCCCGCGCGTGGTCTACGCCGACGGCGTCGACATGCACAACCTGACCCACGCCGTGCCCGTCGGCGTCACCTGCCGGCTGTGCGAGCGGCGGGAGTGCGCCCAGCGGGCCTTCCCCCCGCTGGCCCAGCGGCTGGAGGTGGACGAGAACGTCCGCGGGGTCAACCTGTACGCCACGGTGGGCAGGGGCTGATCGAAGGCTCAGCGGCGCCGACGCAGGCCGACCAGGCCGAGCAGGCCGACCAGGGGCAGCCAGGTCGCCGCCGCGGGGCCGCCGGGGGAGGCCGCGCAGCCGCTGCAGGCGCCGCCGCGGGTCTCGCCGGCGGGGTCGAGCTCCGCGCCCCCGTCGCCGGTCCCTCCGTCGCCCGCCGTGCCCCCGTCGCCCGCCGTGCCCCCGTCGCCCGCCGTGCCCCCGTCGCCCGCCGTGCCCCCGTCGCCCGCCGTGCCTCCGTCGCCCGCCGTGCCCCCGTCGCCCGCCGTGCCCCCGTCGCCGGTGCTGCCCCCGTCGCCGGTCCCGCCCCCGTCGCCGGTCCCGCCCCCGTCGCCGGTCCCGCTGTCCAGGTGATCGTCGTCCCCGTCCAGCGGGTCGGTGCCGTCCACCACCTCGTCGCCGTCCTCGACCCCGCCGTCGTCGGTGTCGCTGTCCAGCGGGTCGGTGCCCAGCTCGGCCTCGTCGCCGTCGGTCAGGCCGTCGTCGTCGCTGTCGTCGCTGCCCGGGTCGGTGCCCAGGTCGATCTCGGTCTCGTCGTCCACGCCGTCGCCGTCGGTGTCGACCCCGGCGTCGACCCCGTCGCAGTCCTGGTCGATGCCGTCGCCCTCGACCTCGGGCGCGCCCAGGTAGACGCCGATGCTGCCGTCGTCGCAGTCGGTGCCCCCGTGCAGGGAAGCGTCCTGCCCGTCGCCGTCGGCGTCGTAGTCGCTCTCCCCGTCGCAGTCGCTGTCGACCCCGTCGTACCAGGCGTCGGCGGCGCCGGCGTAGACGGTGGGGTCAGCGTCGTCGCAGTCGGTCCCCCCCCAGGCCAGGGCCCGCTGGTCGTCGCCGTCGGCGTCGTAGTCGTCGGCACCGTCGCAGTCCCCGTCGACCCCGTCGTACCAGGAGTCCGTCCCCGCGGGGTTCACGGTGGGGTCGACGTCGTCGCAGTCCTCCCCGCCCCAGGCGTCGCTGTCCCATCCGTCCAGGTCGGCGTCGTAGTCGCTGCCTTCGTCGCAGTCGGCGTCGACCCCGTCGTACCAGACCTCGGCGACCCCGGGGTGGACGCTGCCGTCGTCGTCGTCGCAGTCGGTGCCGCCCAGCAGCGCGTCGCTGTAGCCGTCGTCGTCCCAGTCGCTGCCGTGGACGGCGTTGCCCGAGAAGCTGACGCGGAGCTGGCTCTCCCAGGTGGCGGCGCTGCCGGTGAGGGTCGCGGTGACCGTGTGCGTGCCCGCGGCCAGGACGAGCCCCTCGACGTCGGAGGGGTTGTAGGTGATGTCGATGTGCCAGTCGGGCCAGGCGGCCGTGTCCCCGCCGCTGTCGACGCGCTGCGTCCAGACCGGCGTGCCGTCCACCGACAGGGTGAGCGTGTCGAGGTAGACGCCGCACAGGTAGTGGTGCCCCTCGGCCAGGACGGCCAGGTCGGTGAGCGACACCCGCTCGGTCGAGGTCAGCGTGAAGCTGTCGCTGGCGGTGGCGGTGACGGACTCGTCGTCCCAGCACCACCAGTCGCCCACGTCGCTCTCCCCCTCCCCCGAGGCCAGGGCCTCGGTGGTGGTGCCGGCGACGGCCGAGAGCGAGAGCAGGGCGAGCAGGACGGTCATGGCGGCACCCCAGGTGGCCCGCCATTGTGGCGGTCCCACCGACAGGTGTCAAGGAGCGTCACTTCGCTCGAAAACCGGTGTCAGTCCTCGGCCTTCACGTGGGCAAGGGCCTCCTCGTCGACCCGGACCAGCGGGGGGCGGCGCCCCATGCCCAGGGCGGCCTTCATCGCCGCCAGGCCCCCGGCCTCGGAGACGGCCTTGCGCACGGCGTCGCGCTCCTCGGCCCGCGCCTGCAGTTCGGCGGGCTTGCCCTGGCGGTCGACCAGGGCCCGACAGAGCGCCGGCCGCAGGTTGGTCAGGCCCGACATGTGACCGCCGATGGGGCCCAAGAGCGGCCCCAGGCCCAGCAGCTCGTCCCCCCCCGCGATGATGCGCTGGGGGAAGACCTGGGCCAGCAGGCGGACCCGGTTGGCGTCGCCCGAGCTGTCCTTCATCCCGGCGACCCCGACCTCGACCAGGCGCTCCAGCAGCGGGTAGTCGATGGGGTTGTGGGTGCGGGGGTGGTGGTAGGCGTAGACGGGGATGGTCACGGCCTGGACCAGGCGGGCGTACCAGGCGACCACGTCGTCCTTGTGCACCGGCTGGTACACGGGCGGAGGGCTGAACACGCCCCAGGCGCCGCGGTCCTGGGCGCGGCGCGCCAGGTCGACCATGATCCCGGGGTCGGGATCGAAGACGCAGGGCATGACGGGCGCGCCCTCGGCGGCCTCGATGGTGGCGCGGTGGACCTCGGCGCGCTCGTGGGGGCGCAGGTAGAGGAACTCGCCGGTGGTGCCGGTGGGGGCGAAGGCGTCGACGCCGCGGGCGCGCAACCAGCGCACGTGCCGCCGCACGCGCTCCAGGTCGACCGGCGCGTGGCCGGAGCTGCCGCTGGCGAAGGGGGTCAGGGTGGCGCACCAGAGCTGCACGGGGGCCTCCAGGGCCGCCCTCGCGCGGCGTGCGCGGGGACGGCGGGCGAGCAGGCTGGTAGCGTGGCGGCGATGGACACGCCCGGGCACTCCCCCGACCTGTCGCCCGCCCCCACCGGGGAGCTCACGGACTTCCTGGGCGCCGCCGACGTGCGCCTGGCGATGCCGGTGGCGACCCTGGGCGCCCGCATGGCCGCGCAGTGGCTGGATCTCGCGCTGCTCAGCGTCGGGCTGGCGGCCGTCTGGGCCGGAACGCTGGGGGCGATGGCCGGGGCGGCGGTGGCCGACGACAGCCTGGTGCCGTGGATCCTGGCCGCGGGGGTCCTGGCCACGGCGCTGCTGCAGTGGGGCTACTTCTTCGCCTTCGAGCTGGCCTGGCGGGGGCAGACGCCGGGCAAGCGGGCGCTGGGGCTGCGGGTGGTGACCCTGGAGGGGACCCCGCCGGGCGCGGTCGCCTGCATGGTGCGCAACCTGCTGCGCCTGCTCGACGCGCTGCCCGGCCCCTACGGCGTGGGGGTGCTGGCGGTCTACCTGGGCGGCGGGGCGCAGCGCCTGGGGGACATGGCGGCGGGCACGGTGGTGGTGCGCGACCTGCCGCCGCCGGCCGGGGACCCGGTGGCGGTCCCGGGCCTTGGGCCCGCAGAGCTGGCCCTGCTGGAGCGCTGGCAGGTCCGCGCGCCGACCCTGCTGCCCGAGCACCGGCAGCGCCTGGCGACCGCCCTGGTGGCGCGGCTGCGGGTCCGCCGGCCGGGCCTGGACGACGAGGCGCCCGAGCAGGCGCTGGCGCGGCTGGCGCGGGGCGAGGGCTGAGGTGGAGCCGGCGCGCTTCGTGGCGCTGGGGCAGGCGGCCTGGTCCGAGGCCGAGGCCCTGCTGGCGCGCGCGGGCGCGGGCCCGGGCAGCCTGACCCTGGGCGAGCTGGAGCGGCTGGCGGCGGCGCACCGGCGGGTGGTCGCCGACTACGCCTGGGCGCGGGGGCACATGCCGGGCAGCCGGGTCGAGGCGCGGCTGCGGACCCTGGCCTTCCGGGGCCACCAGGCGCTGGCCCCTCCACCCGCGCGCGCCCTGCCTCGCCTGCTGGACTTCTACCGGCGCGGCTACCCGGCCCTGTTCCGGCGCCACCTCGACGCCGTCGGCGCCAGCCTGGCGGTCTTCGTCCTGACCAGCCTGCTGGGCTTCGTGCTGGCCACCCTGCGGCCGGAGTTCAGCCAGCTCTGGCTGGGGCCGGACGCGCTGGCAGGGGTGCGACGGGGCGAGCTGTGGACGGACAGCGTCGGCCACCTGGTGCCGCCGTCGCTGCTGTCCACGCAGATCTTCACCAACAACATCTCGGTGGCGCTGGCGGCCTGGCTGATGGGGGCGACCCTGGGCGCGGGCACCCTGTACCTGCTGGGCATGAACGGGCTGATGTTCGGCAGCGTCCTGGCGCTGTGCTGGCGCTACGAGCTGCTGGGCCGGCTGTTCGCCTTCATCTCGGCGCACGGGCCGCTGGAGCTGTTCCTGATCGTCGTGGCGGGGGGCGCGGGCCTGCAGCTCGCGCGCGGGCAGCTCTCCTGGCAGAACCGACCGCGGCGGGAGACCCTGCCCGCCGCCGCCGCCGACAGCGCGCGCCTGGTGGCCGGCACGCTGCCCTGGTTCGTGCTGCTGGGCCTGGTCGAGGGCTTCCTCTCGCCGGTGATGACGCTGGAGACCCCGCTCAAGGCCGCGGTCGGGCTGCTCCTGCTCGGCGCCTTCCTGGCCTGGACCCTGGTCCGACCGCCTGCCCGCGGGGCGGAGGCATGAACGGCTCGCCGGCCAACTGGGACGCCCTGCGGCTGCTGGACGCGCCCGTCTGGTTCACCCTGCGCCACCTGTGGCCGATGGCGGCGATGATCCTGCCCGTGCGCCTGGTCGCGGTCGCGCCGAGCACCATCGGGCAGGCGCTGACCTGGGGGGTCGCGCCGCAGGCCGCCGGGCCGGCCTTCTGGCTGGGCACCGCCCTGACCTGGCTGGGTGCCCTGACCAGCGCCGTGGTGATGGGGGCCCTGTACGCGGCCGTCGCCCACCAGGTCGGCGCGCGGCTGGCCGGACGCCCCGCGACGACCCGCGAGTCCTGGGCCTTCGCCCTGCGGCCGGCCGTGATCGCGACGACGGCGGTGGTCATCCTGCTGGTGGCGCTGGGCTGGATGATGTGCTTCGTCCCCGGCCTGTTCGCGGCGGCCCTCCTGGGCCTGACGCTGCCGGTGATGGTGGAGGAGGGGCGGCTGGGGGGCGCGGCGCTGGACCGGGCGCTGGAGCTGGCCCGCCACGGGCGCCGCGGTCGGTGGTTCACCAGCACCGGCGCGCTGGTGATGTGCGCCGGCTTCGCCTGGTCGATGATCGGCAGCGCCGTGGGCTCGCTGGTGACGCTGCCCGTCGGCGTGATGGCCGCCGCGGTGGGGGTGAAGGCGGCGACCTCGGGCGAGGTCGGGGTCGACCCGATGACGATGCTGCCGGGCTGGCTGGCCGTCGTGACCAACCTGGGTACGGCGGTCCTGGCCGCCCCCGCGGACCTGTACCTGGTCGCGGCGCTGGCGCTGCTGCACCGGCGGGCGGTGGACCTGCTGGAGGGCCGCGACCTGGAGGCGGCCATCGCGGGGCGGAGCGCGGACGCGGGCACGGGGGGTGCGCCCTGACGGCCGAGGATCGGGCGCTGCTGGAGGAGATCCAGGCCCGCGAGGGGGTGTCCACCTCGCTGGAGCCGTCGGCCGCCGAGTACGGCCAGGCGCTGTGGGACGCCCTCGCGCGGGCCCTGGAGGAGGCGACGCCCGGGCTGGGCGGCCTGGAGCCGCTGCGGGAGCCGCTGGCCCTGGTGGTGGGGCTGGGCCTGCCGGCCCTGGTGGCCGGTGTCCTGGCGGTGCGGCTGTGGCGTCGCTGGCAGGGGCGACGCCGCGACGAGGCGCCGGCCGCGCACCCGGCAGCGACCGCGGTCCGCCGGGACCCGGCGGAGGCGCTGCGGCGCGCGCTGGCCTCCGGGGAGGGGCGCGCGGCCCTGGCGGCGCTGTGGGCCTGGCTGGGCCGCGGCCTGACCGCCGCGGGCAGGGCGCGCTGGTCCCCCGAGCTGACCGAGCGCGAGTGGGTGGACCGCGTCCGCGCCCAGGACCCCGGCTGGCCCGGCCTGGCCGAGCTGGAGGCCCTGCGAGGCGAGGTGGTGCGCGGCGCCTATGGTCCGGTGGCGCCCACCGTCGAGCAGGTGGCGGCCCTGGTGCCGCGCGCCGGGCGGCTCCTGGACGGAGACGGGGCGGGAGCCCCGGAGGGCGGGGCGTGACCGGGCGCGGCCGGGCCCCCTGGCTGCTGGCCGGCGCGGCCGTGCTGGCCGTGCTGCTGGCCAGCCTGGCGCAGCCGCCACCGGTGGGGCCCTCGACGCGCTCGCCGGGGGGCGCGGGGCTGCTGTCCGCCTACGCCTGGCTGGAGGCGCGTGGGCACCCGGTGTCCCGCTGGGAGCGGCCCCTGTCCGAGCTGCCCTTCGCGGAGGGCAGCCTGGTGCTGGCGATGCCGCCCGGCGCGCCCTATGACGACGAGGACGTGGGCGCGCTGCGCGACTGGATGGGCCAGGGAGGACAGGTCGTGCTGCTGGCCTCGGGGGGGCGGCCCACGCCCGACGAGGCGGCGCTGTACGCGGCCCTGGGGCAGCGCGCCGTGGTGGACCGCGCCGATCCGCCGCTGCTCTGGTGGGACTGGAAGCAGTGGCGGACCGAGACGGTGACCGCCGAGGGCCCGGCCGGTCACCTGGTCGCGCGGCGGGAGACCCACAGCCTGCAGCTCCCCCGGGGCGCCGAGGTGCTGTACCGGAGCGCCGACGGCCAGGCCCGCGCCTGGCGCCTCTCGCAGGGACCGGGGGCGCTGCTCGTGGTGGAGAACGCCACGGCCTTCAGCAACGCGCTGATGGCGGAGGGCGACAACCTGCAGGTCCTGCCGGCGCTGCTCGGAGCCGGTCCCGCGCGCTTCGACGAGGTCCACCACGGCCACCTGCTGGCCGCCGAGGCCGATCTCTCGAAGGTGGTGGGGCCCTTCGAGCTGCTCCTGGCCCACGCGCTGCTGGTCTACCTGCTGGCGCTGTGGGCGGTGTCGCGGCCGCTGGGGCCGGTGCTGGCGCGGCCCGGGGAGCGGCAGGGGTCGCTGTTCAAGGACCTGCAGGGGCTGGGCGCGCTCCACGCGCGCGCCGGGCACCACCAGGAGGCCGCGGCGCTGCTGCTGGCCCTGGCGCGGGAGGCGGCGCGGCGGCGCGGCGGCGCGGGGGGGGAGCGGGCGCTGGTGGCGCGGGTCGAGGCGGCGACCGCCGGCCTGGGAGGGCCCGAGGCCCTGCTGGCGGCGGCGCAGGAGGTCGGACGCTGGCAGCGGGAGGGGCGCGGGT
>JAKLKF010000134.1 GCA_023150805.1 Myxococcota bacterium
CGGGCAGCCCGCGGCCCGCCAGCCGCAGCACCTGCCCCGAGGGGGTTCCCGCTGGCACGCGGATCGTGGTCCGCCCGTCCAGGGTCGGCACGGTCAGCTCGGTGCCCAGCGCCGCCTCGGTCACGGTGATGGGCACCTCGCAGAACAGGTCGCCTCCGCGCCGCCGGAACAGGTCGTGCTCGGCCACCTCGATCAACACGAGCAGGTCGCCGGGCTTCCCGCGCCCCCGGCGAGGCAGGTTGCCCTTCTCGCGCAGCTTGAGCTTCTGTCCGGTGGCCACGCCCGCGGGGACGCGCACCTTCAGGCTGTCCACGCCCTCGACGCGCCCCTTGCCCTCGCAGTGGGCGCACTTCTTGACCACGACGAAGCCCTGTCCGTCGCAGCGCGGGCACTCGCTGCGCAGCAGCCGACCCCGCCCGGCCTGCCCGCTGCCGCCGCACTGGTCGCAGACGCGGCTGCCCCCGTCGGGCTCCGCGCCGCTGCCGGTGCAGCGCCGGCAGGGGCCGCTGCGGCGCACCTCGATGGTCCGCTCGACGCCCAGCGCCGCCTCCTCCAGGCTGATCGTCAGGCTGTAGCGGAGATCCTCTCCCTTCTCGGGCGGGGGCCGCCGCCGGAAGATGCCGGCGAGGGTCTCGGAGACGACCGCCGAGACGTCCTCGGGGGAGGGGGGGCGGCCGTCGGGCCGGTAGAAGGGCCCCAGGCGGTCGTAGCGGTAGCGCTGCTCCGGATCGCCCAGGCACTCCCAGGCCTCCATCACCTCGCGGAAGCGCTGGGCGGCGTCCTCGTCGTCGGGGTTGCGGTCCGGGTGGTAGCGCATGGCCAGCGCCCGGAAGGCCTTCTTGATGTCCTCGGGGTCGGCGTTCCGATCCACCCCGAGGATCGCGTAGTAGTCCCGTCGAGCTGCCACCACCGATCTCCGCGGGCCCCCGGCGGGAGGCGCCCTTGCCCTCTATAGCGGGCCGGGGGGTGTGGCGACGCGGACCGGCCCGGCCCCCCGCGCGCTAGCTCTCCTCGTCGACGACCTCGTCGTCGGCCCCCAGCGCGGAGGGGCCCGCGAGCTGGTTGCGCAGCCCGCCGTAGATCGCGTCGGCCAGCCGCTGTGCGGCCGCAAAGAGGTCGTCGTGCGCGCCGCGGATCAGGTCGAGGTCGGTGGACTCCATCGCGTCCTCGGCGGCGTAGATCGCCTCGCGGACCAGCTCGGCGTCCTCGGGGTCCAGGCTGCCGCCGAACTCCTCGAAGCTGCGGGAGGTGTTGTAGATCAGCCCGTCGAGCTGGTTGCGGGCCTCGGCCACCTCGCGGCGGCGCTGGTCCTCGGCCCGGTAGGTCTCGGCCGCCGAGATCATCTCCTCGACCTCGTGGTCGGACAGGCCGCTGTTGCTCACGATGCGCAGCGACTGCGCGCGCCCGGTGCCCAGGTCCTTGGCGCGCACGTGGATGATGCCGTTGGCGTCGATCTCGAAGGTGACCTCGATCTCCGGCACGCCGCGCGGCGCCGGCGGCAGGCCGTGCATCTCCAGCTTGCCCAGCGACTTGTTGTCGCTGGCCATGTCGCGCTCGCCCTGGACGATGTGCACGCGCACCATGTCCTGGTTGTCGGCGGCGGTGGTGAAGACCTTGGACTTGCGGCAGGGGATGGTCGTGTTGCGCGGGATGATGGGCTCGGTCAGGCCCCCGGCGATCTCGATGCCCAGCGTCAGCGGCGTGACGTCGAGCAGCAGCACGTCCTTGACCTCGCCGCCGAGCACGCTGGCCTGGATCGCCGCGCCGATCGCCACCACCTCGTCGGGGTTGATGCCCTTCTCGGGCTCCCGGCCGAAGATCTCGCGCACCTTGTCCTGGACCCGCGGCATGCGGGTCATGCCGCCGACCAGCAGCACCGCGTCCAGGTCGGTCCGCGTCAGGCCGGCGTCCTTCAGGCACTGGCGGCAGGGGCCGTCCAGCCGGTCGATCAGGTCCTTGACCAGGACCTCCAGCTCGCTGCGCGCCAGGGTCTGGACCAGGTGGACCGGGCCCTTCTCGGTGCTGGCGATGAAGGGCAGGTTGATGTCGGTCTCCAGGGCCGTCGACAGCTCGTGCTTGGCCTTCTCGGCGGCCTCCTTCAGCCGCTGCATCCCGACCTTCTCCTTGCGCAGGTCGATGCCCGACTGCGCCCGGAAGCGGTCGATCAGCCAGTCGACGATGCGCGCGTCGAAGTCCTCGCCACCCAGGAAGGTGTCGCCGTTGGTCGCGCGGACCACGAAGACGCCGTTGTCCATCTCCAGGATCGAGATGTCGAAGGTGCCGCCGCCCAGGTCGAAGACCGCGATGCGCTCGTGCTCCTTGCGACCCAGGCCGTAGGCCAGCGCGGCCGCCGTGGGCTCGTTGATGATGCGCTCGATCTCCAGCCCCGCGATGCGGGCGGCGTCCTTGGTCGCCTGGCGCTGGCTGTCGTTGAAGTAGGCGGGCACCGTCACCACCGCCCGCTTGACCCCGCTGCCCAGGTAGGCCTCGGCCACGCCCTTCATCTTCTCCAGCACCATCGCGCTGACCTGGCTGGGCGACAGCAGCTTGCCGTCGACCTGCACCCAGGCGTCCCCGTTCTCGGCCTCGGCGATGGCGTAGGGGGCCACGCGGCGCGTCTTCTCGACCTCGGCGTCGCTGAAGCGGCGGCCGATCAGGCGCTTGACCGCGTAGATCGTGCGCTCGGGGTTCGTCACCGCCTGGCGCCGGGCGATCTGCCCGACCAGCCGCTCCCCGTCGCGGGTGAAGGCCACCACCGACGGCGTCGTGCGGCTGCCCTCGTCGTTGGGGATGACCAGCGGGTCGCCGTGCTCGATGATGGCGACGCAGGAGTTGGTGGTCCCGAGATCGATGCCGATGGACCGGCTGGCGTCCGGCATGCAGGCTCCAGAGAGGAGTGCGGGTTGTAGCACGCGCCGGCGGGCGGCCGGGCTACGCTTCAGTGTCCGGGGGAGACGCGGACGAGGGGGCAGGCTCGTCGTCGCTGGAAGGGGCAAGGGGGGGGCACCCGGGATCCGCGGCCGGCGCGGAGGGGTCCGCCGCTTCGGTCGCCGCCGCTTCGGTCGCCGCCGCGTCGGACGTCGCCGTCTCACCCGGGGCCGCCGTCTCACCCGTTGCCACCGCCTCGTTCGGGGCCGCCGCCTCGTTCGGGGACGCCGCCTCGTTCGGGGCCGCCGCCTCGTTCGGGGCCGCCGCCTCGTCCCGCGGCGGGGCGCGCTCGGGGCTCGTGGCCACCGTCACGCGCGCGGCGCGCAGCAGGCGCCCGTGGAGCACGTAGCCGGGGCGCACCTCCTCGACGACGCTGCCGGGCAGCAGCTCTTCGGTCTGCACCTCGCTGACCGCCTCGTGGATCTCGGGATCGAAGAGCACGCCGCTGGCGGCGATCACCCGCGACACGCCGAGCTGCTGCACCGCCTGGTGGAACTGCTGGAGGATCATCTCGACGCCCTGCAGGACGCTGGCCGCGTCGGACTTCTGGTGCCCCAGCGCCAGCTCCAGGTTGTCGAGGACCGGCAGCACGGCCTCGACCATGCGGGCGTGGCCGAACAGGCGCTGCTCCTCCTGCTCGCGGCGGCGCCGGTCCCGGAGCTGGTGCAGCTCCCCGTCGAGCTGCTCGACCCGGCGGCGCAGGGTCGAGGCGGCCTCCTCGGCGGCGCGGCGGGCCTGCATCGCCTGCTCCGAGGCGGCCGCGGCGCGCGCGAGCTGCTCCTCCAGGCGCCGCTGGGCGCCCATCAGCCGGCGCCGCTCGGTCTCGCTGGCCCGCAGCCGCTCCTGCTGGCCGGCCAGCTCGGTGCGCAGCCCCTGGGCCTCGCGGCCCAGGTCGGAGATGATGCGCCGCTGGTGGGCGGCGTCGGCGCCCTCGGCGTCGGGCGGGGCCTGCGCGTCGTCTCCCTCGGGGGCGGCGGCCAGCTCGACCTCGATCTCGACCTCGCCGTGCAGGGACCCGGCGGCGTCGTCCTCGGCGCCGGTCGCGGCGCGGTCGGCCGCCGCCCCGGCGGCGCCCCGGCGGGAGTGGCCGGCGCGCTCGACCGCCTCGATGGCGGCGGCGAGCAGCTCGTCGTCGAGCTCGATGCCGAAGTCTCCGGGCGATGCCGGGGCCGGGGGAGGAGCGGGGTCGGTGGCCAAGAGGGGCTCGCGCGCGGAAGTAGGAGAGGACGGCTACAAGGACGGGCAGGACCGAAAGAGGTGGGCACGAGCGCCGGGCGCGACGTCCCCCCGCGCAGTGTACAAGGTTTGGGGGGTCGGATCGAGGGTGCTGCTCAGGCGGTGCGGAGGCCCCGGACCAGGCGCCCGGTGAGGCCGTCGGCCAGCGGGACGCCGGCCTCGGTCAGCCGGAGGCTGTGGCGGTCCTGCTCCAGGAGCCCTGCATCCCGCAACGGCGCGAGGACCCGTGGCTCCAGGTCCAGGCCCAGCGCTCGCAGGCGGGCCAGGGGCAGGCCGTCGACGTGGCGCAGCGTCGACAGCAGCAGGTCGGCGGCCGCGGTGCGCGCGTCCAGGCGCTCCTCCTCCAGCACCGGATCGGCCCGCCAGCGCGCCAGGTCCGCGTGGTTCACGGTGCGGGTCCCCCACGGCGCCTTCGGGGTGGGTGGAAGGTAGCCGTGGGCGGAGGGCCCCAGGCCCGCGTAGAAGGCGCCGCGCCAGCAGGCCTCGTTGTGGCGGGAGCGGTGTCCGGGCAGGGCCAGGTTGCTCACCTCGTAGCGCTCCCAGCCGGCGGCGCGCAGGCGGTCGCCGACGCGGCGGTACATCGCCGCCCAGGTCTCCTCGTCGGCCTCGACCAGCCGGCCCTCGGCGCGGCGGGCGTGGAAGGGGGTGCCCGGCTCGTAGGTCAGCCCGTAGAGCGAGACGTGGGGGGGCCGCAGCGCCAGCACCCGGTCCAGGTCGGCGTCCAGCTCCTCCAGGGTCTGGCCGGGCAGGGCGAACATCAGGTCCAGCGACCAGGAGCGCAGGGGCAGGGCGGCGACGTCGTCGAGCAGCCGCTCGGCCTGGCGCAGGTCGTGGCCGCGGGCCAGCCGCCGGGCGTGGTGGGTGGTGAAGCTCTGCACGCCCAGGCTCAACCGGGTCACGCCCAGCGCGCAGGCCGCGGCCAGCCGGGTCCGGTCGGTGGTGCCGGGGTTGACCTCCAGCGTGACCTCGGCGCCCGGCGCGCGCGGGATGCCCTCCAGCAGGCGCGCCAGGTGGGCCTCGGGCAGCAGCGAGGGAGTCCCCCCTCCCAGGTACAGGCTGTCGGGAAGGCCGGGGAAGGCCGGCGCCGTCCGCGCGTGGTCGCGCAGCACCCCGTCGACGAAGCCCCGCCAGTCGGGGTCCCGCTCCACGACCACCGCGAAGGCGCAGTAGGGGCAGTGCACCCGGCACCAGGGCACGTGGACGTAGACGCCGTGGGGCGGATCGTGGGCCAGGAGGACTCCTTGCGCTGGGCGCGTCCGCCTGGGATAGCCGGGAGGGTCGCGGAGCGCCGCCAGGGCGCCCCGGGCAGGGAGCGGCGTGGACACGACGGGAAGGCAGGTCTTCCGGCTGGGGCAGCCCGGTCCGGTGGTGGCGATCGACGCCGGGGGCGCGGCGCCGGTCAGCGCGGTCTACCTGTGGCTGCGCCGGGGGGCGGCGGCCGAGGCCCCGGCCGAGCTGGGGGCCGCCCACCTGCTGGAGCACATGCTGTTCAAGGGCGCGGGTGGCCACGGGCCCAGCGGCGCGGCCAGCCGGATCGAGGGCATGGGCGGAGACCTGAACGCCTTCACCTCCTACGAGCAGACCGTGCTGCACGCGACGGTGCCGGCCGGCCGCGAGGTGGAGGTCATCGGCCTGCTGGCCGAGATGGCCTTCGGCCCGCACCTGGACGAGGCCGAGCTGCTGCGCGAGCAGGACGTGGTGATCGAGGAGCTGCGTGGCGCGCAGGACGACGCGGCGGACCGGCTGGCCGAGGCGCTGCGGGCCCGCGCCCACCGCGGCCACCCCTACGGCCGCCCCATCCTGGGCACCGAGGCCTCGGTCCGCGGCCTGGACGCGCCGGCGCTGCGCCGCTTCCACCAGGCCCACCACCGCCCCGAGCACGCGATCCTGGCCGTGGCCGGGCCGGTGCGGGCCGAGGAGATCCTGGCCGCCGCCGGACAGGCCTTCCAGCTCGCGGCGGCGGCCCTGGGGCCCCCGTCGGCGGGCGGATCCCCCCCTCGCCCGCAGGCCCGCCCCTCGCCCGGCGCCTTCGTCATCCGCGGCTTCGAGGAGCGCCTGGTCGAGCTGGCCTGGCCGCTGCCGCCGCTGTCCCACCCCGACATGGCGGCCCTGGACCTGCTGGCCACCGCGCTGGGGGACGGCGACGCCGCCGTGCTCAGCCGCCGCCTGCGCGACGAGGAGGAGGTGGCCAGCGACGCGTGGGCGGCGCTGGAGGTGGAGCCCGACCGCAGCCTGCTGGTCGTGGGCGCCCAGGCGCGCCGGGGCAAGGTCCTGGCCTGCGCGCAGGCCCTGGCGCGGGAGGTCGCCGCCGTGGCCGAGCGCGGGGTGCCGGCGGCGGCGCTGCGGCGGGCGCGGCGCGCGGTGCTGGGCAGCCGCCTGGTCGACCGCGAGACGGTCGACGGGCGGGCCCACCGGCTGGCCTGGTACCTGGCCTGCTACGACGACCCGGACGCCGACGCGCTCTACGAGGGGCGGATCCGCGCGGTGCGGGGCGAGGACCTGGTCCGGGTGGCCCGCGCCTGGCTGCGGCCGGAGGAGGTGGTGGTGGGCGCGGTGGCGCCGCCTCACGAGCTGACCGGGCCGAAGCTGCTGCGCGCGGTCCAGGAGCCGCGGTCGGCCGGCGGGCCGGCGGCGCCGGGCCTGGTCCGGCGGGTCCTCTCCTGCGGCGCGACCGTGGTGATCGAGCCCGATCCACACGCCGAGCTGGCCGCGCTGTCGGTGGTGGGGGTCGGCGGACTGCTGGCCGAGGCGCCCGGCGCGGGCGGCCTGGCGGGCGCGTGGGCCCAGGTGGTGACCCGGGGGGCCGGGGACCTGGACGCCGGCGAGCTGGCCGCGGCGGTCGAGGACCGGGCCGGCACGCTGCGGGCCTGGCGCGCCCGCAACAGCATGGGCGTCGAGGCGCGCTTCCCCGAGGCCGACCTGGACGTCGGGCTCGGCCTGCTGCTGCGGGTGCTCACCCGGCCCCTGTTCCCCGACGACGAGGTCGCCCGGGCGCGCGACGACCTGGACGAGGCGCGGGAGTCCCTGCTGCACGACGACCCGGCGGGGCTGGCCTGGCAGCTCGCCTGGAGCGCCCTGTACCCCGGCCACCCCTGGGGCCGGCTCTCCCTGGGCAGCGCCGCCTCGGTGGCGCGCGTCACGCCGGCGGCCCTGCGCCGCTACCACCGGCGCGGCGTGGTCGGCCGCAACCTGGTGATCGGGGCCGCGGGCGCCGTCGACCCCGACGAGGTGGTCGAGCGCCTGGAGCGGGGCCTGGCGGAGCTCCCGCCGGGCGCGCCGCTGCCGCCCCGCCCGCCCGCCCTGCCGCCCGTGGTGCAGGCGGTCCGGCGGCGGCGCAGCGACCGGGAGCAGGCGCACCTGGTCCTGGCCTTCCCCGCCTTCGGCCACGGCGACCCCGCCGCGCCCGCCCAGCGGCTGCTGGAGGGCCTGCTGTCCGGGCAGAGCGGGCGGCTGTTCCTGGAAGTGCGCGAGGCGCGCGGCCTGGCCTACGGCGTGGACGCGGCCGCGGTCGAGGGGCTGGGCGGCGGGACGCTGCTGGTCAGCGCCGCCGTCGACCCCGGCAAGGTCGGCGAGGCGAAGGAGGCCCTGCAGGAGGCCCTGCGCGCCGTGCGAGAGGCGCCGGTGCCCGAGGACGAGCTGGACCGCGTGAAGGCCCGGGTCGTCGACGGCGCGGTGCTGGGCCTGCAGCGGGCCAGCGACCGGGCGGCCCACCTGGCGGCGGCCGAGCGCTACGGGCCGGGCGCGGACCGCTGGCGGGAGCAGCTCCAGGCGCCCCGCGCGGTGGACGCGGCGGCCCTCCAGGCGCTGGCCCGGCAGGTCCTGCGGCCGGACCGCTGCGTCCTGGCCGAGGTGGGGCCCCACGTCGGCCGGCGCGGGCGGTAGGCTGACGGCCGAGGACCCCGATGGCGCGCACCCCCGACGACGCCCGCGGCAAGGCCGCGCTCGACCAGCTCCAGGCGCGGCCGACGACCGCGGAGCGGCTGCTGGCGCGGCTGGGGCCGCGGGGCTTCGCGCGCCCCCGGGTGGCGGTGAGCGCGCGCATCTTCCGCAAGTACCGGGTGGCCGACCCCTGGGACCCCGACCCCAAGGAGGTCGAGGACCCCATCGAGCTGGGGCCGGTGTCGGTCAAGCTGGGGGAGCGGCGCAAGGTGGCGCCGCACCTGGCCCCGCCCGAGGCCCCCAAGAAGAAGGCGCCCGCCGCGGCGGTGGATCCCATCGCGAAGTACCGGCCCAAGCCGGGCAGCGGACCGCCGACCCCCAAGCCGGCGCCGGCCGCGCCGGAGAAGGGCGCGGCGACCGCCGCGAAGCCTCCGCCGGCCGCCGCGAGGCCCCCACCGCCCCCGCCGCCCGCGCCGCCGCCCCCGGGCCGGGGCCAGCCCCCCTCCGAGCTGGCGCGCGAGTTCGGCGCGCGCGACGCCCGCCAGCCGCTGCGCAAGCCGCTCCCCATGCGCCCGGACCGGGCTCCGTCCGACGGCGCGCCTGCGCCCGCCCCGGCCGTCGCCGACACCCCGCGGTCCCTCCCGCCCGTGGCGCGGCCCTCCGCTCCGCCCGCGCGGCCCGCGTCGGGTGGCACCGCCGGCCGCCTGCGCATGCAGTCCACTGCCACCACCTCGCCGGTCGAGGTGCGCCGGCCCCCGGTCACCCTGGCCGAGGAGCAGGTCGTGGTCGACGAGGTGCTCCTCGTCGGTCCCGCGGCCGAGGGCGCGCCCGAGGCGCCGGCCTCGCCGCCCAAGCCGCCGGTCGAGAAGGCGCCGGCGCGCCCGCCGATGCCCCCCAAGGGCGACAGCCTGGACGACCTGTTCGGCATGGCCGCGATGGGCGGCCGCATGACCCTGGGCCGCCGCAAGGGGGAGGAGTAGCCTCCCGCCCGCCTCAGCTCCCGCTGCGCAGGCTCTCGGGGCACTCGGGCTTGGTGTCGACGCGGAACCAGCCGATCTCGTCGGCCCAGTACTCGCCCTCGTAGGGCCACAGGCGGTAGCCCTGCTTGACGCGCACCTGGCGATCGACGGTCTTCTTGGCCGTCTCCATCACGCCGGTGAAGCTGGCGCGCTCGTACATGCGGCTCTCCATCTGCATGATGTCGAGCTTGTTCATCTCGGCGTTGCCCAGCATGGCGGACAGCTCGTCCTCCATGGCCTTGGCGCGGCCCAGCACGCGGCCGCCCTCGACCTCCACCAGGGTCCGCTTGCGCCCGTCCAGCCACTGCCGGGCCTGCTCGCCCCAGGCACCCGAGGCGCCGTCCAGCTTCTTGCGCTCGGCCTCCAGCGTGTCCAGCGTCGCGGCGGCCGCGGCGAAGCGCGCCTCGCCCAGGAAGGGCCGCGCCACCATCACCGGCAGGCGGTCCTCCTTCCCGTCGAGGACCGCGTCCCGGCCGCGCTCGAAGGCCTCGGCCGGGCTGTAGCCGCCCACGGCCTGCAGATCCTTGAGCATCGGCGAGAAGCGGACGGTGAAGGCGTCGATCTGCTCGCCGGCCGCCGGGAACTTGCACAGCAGGAAGAGGCTGTAGATCTCGAGCAGCGCGGCCTCGGGGAAGTACTCCCCGGAGAAGAAGGGCGAGCTGTGGGTCGACAGCAGGCCCAGCGTGCCGTTCAGGTCGTCCAGGCGGAAGTGCGCCCAGGCCCGCTCGAACTGGGCCTGGGCCCACCACGGCGAGCTACGCGGCACCTTGGCGAAGTACTCGATGGCCCGGACGTACTCCCCGGCGCCGTAGTAGGCGCGGGCCATGTCCAGGTGCATCAGCGTGGTCCAGCGGGCGGCGTCCTGCTTGGTGGCGCCGGCGGCCAGGGCCTGCTCCAGGCTCTTCACGGCGTCGTCGAAGCGGCTGGTGTGCGCGAGCACCACGCCCTCGAGCGCCTTGGCGTCGGCGTAGCTGGGCGAGTCCGAGGGGACCATCTTGAGGAAGGCGACCGCCGTGCCGTGGCTGCCCTCGGCGTGGGCGCGCCGGGCGGCCAGGTAGGCGACGCGCCCGCGAGTGGCGGCGTCGACGTCCAGGCCCACGTTCTTGGCGAAGACCGGCTCCAGCAGCGCGGTGTCGCCGACCTGGTCGGCCAGGCGCAGCGCGTCCTTGGCCACCGAGGCGACCAGCTGGGCGTCGGTGGACAGCGCCTGGGCGTAGGCCGACAGCGCCGCGTAGGGGTAGCCCTGCTTCTCCAGCATGGCGCCCAGGCGGGCGTAGGCCTCGGCGTGGAAGGCCTGGTGGGCGGGGTCCTGGGTCAGGGCGACCAGCAGGTCGGCGGCCTGGGCCGTCTGGCCCGCCTTGGTCGCCTCGTCGATGGCGCCGAAGGCGGCGGTGCGCTCCTCCATCGAGGGCAGCACGCGCGGGGTGGCCTGCTGGGCCATGGCCGGGCCGGCGCCCAGCAAGCCCAGGGTCAGGGCGAGCACGGGCAACATGCGGTTCACTTGCGCTTCCCCAGCAGGGTGATGCCGGCCGTGATGGCGGCGTTCTGCTTGATGAACAGGCCCTGGGTGTCGGCCGTCTTCGACCGGTACTCGGCCAGGATGTCGTCCTTGAGCTGGACCCGGACGGTCGTCCGGTCGTTCAGGAAGAAGCGCATGCCCACGCCCAGGCCGACGGTGGGCGCGAAGGCCAGGGAGTTGTCGGGCAGGATCGCCTGCTCCATCGTCGCGCCGGCCGTCGCGGTGCCGTACACGTCGTGGTGCACGACCTTGCGGCCCATCCAGTTCATCTTCGCGTAGATGGGCGACCACTGGACCCCGCCCCACAGGCTGGCCAGGTAGCGGTAGGCGTCGGGCGAGACGGCGTAGGCCGGGCCCTCCAGCTTCTTCATGGTCGCGTTCTTCAGGCCGTAGCCGCCGCCCGCGCCCAGCTCCCAGGCGAAGGTCTCGCTGGTGTGGCCGCCGAAGGTGACGGCCCCCAGCGGGGTGGTGGTGTAGGCGTCGAACGGCATCCAGCCCAGGTGGAAGCCCAGCTCGGTGCGCTTGGCCTTCGGGTAGAGCAGCCGCTGGACGACCGAGATCTCGGAGTCCTGCACGACGCCGATGTCGACGGTCTTCAGCGGCTCGTCCTGGGCGTGGGCCGGGGCGGCGCCGAGGGCGGCGGTGAGCGCGGCGAGCGCGGCGGCGGTGAGCGCGGCGAGCGCGGCGGCGATGGAGGAGAGGGACAGGCGCATGGGCAGCTCGGCGGAGGCGGGTTCAGCGGAGGGGGCGGCGCGCGAGGCGGGGGGAGGACCGGCTCAGAAGGGCAGCTCGCGGGGCTTGCCTTCCAGCGGCCGGTAGTAGATCTGCACGTCGGCGTTGTAGTCGGGCACCGCGGTGCCCCAGAAGACGACGGCGTTCATCGAGGGCTCGTAGGCCCAGCCGTCCGACCAGGTGCTCTCGGAGCCGTTGGACTCGAGCCGCACGGCCTCGGCCACCTCGGTGCCGTCGACGAAGACCCGGATGGTGGTGGGGTCGGGGATGCTCTTGAGCTCGAAGGCGTTGACCAGGTTGACCAGGAGCTGGCCGAGCTGCTCCAGGTAGACCGAGAAGTCGGCGACCTCGCAGTCGTCGTCGCCACCCGAGGTGATGTCGGCGTAGAAGCCACCCGTCTGCGTGGCGACCTGGTAGAGGCGGTTGACCGACCAGTAGGGCACGCTGTCGTAGTCGCGGCCGCCGTCTCCGCCGTACTCGCAGGAGCTGGCCTGGAAGTTCTCCTGGTCGAAGCGCGGGCCGATGACGGCGAAGCGCACGGCCTGGTCGAACTGGGCGTAGGCGTCCAGGTAGAAGCTGGCGTCCTCGTCGCCCGTGGCCAGGAACTGGGTGCTGTTGTCGCCCTCGTCGGTCACCACCACCACCACGCTGGTCGCGCCCTCGCGCACCAGGGTGGGCGAGGACATGATGTCCTCGGTCTCGAAGGTCTCGCCGTCCTTGGGCGTGCCGTCGAAGGTGTGGAAGCAGACCTCGGGCGGGTCGGGCACGGCGCGGCACAGGCCCAGCAGCGCCGCCTCCAGCGGCTGCTCGGTGCCGCCGCCCTGGTTGTTCGTCCACATGTCCTCGCCGCAGATGCAGTCGAGGTACTCCTCGCTCATGAAGGCCGGCACGGCCTCCTGGCCACACTCGAAGTCCGGGTCCTCGTCGGCCAGGTTGGTCTGGTTCCAGTTGGTCGTGTCGCAGAGCAGCTGCTGGAGGAAGTCGTCGACCACCTCGGTGCTGCCCCGGGCGATCACGTCGCCGATCAACGTGCCCGCCTCGCCCGGGTCGATCCCCGTGCTGTCGCCGCTGCTGGGGTCCACCGTGGTCGTGGTGATCGCGAGCTGGTAGTCCAGCACGCTGCCCCGCACCTCGGTGTAGGACACGTAGTTGTCGACGGCGTCCGACAGCGTCTGGGTCAGCGAGCCGCCGGCGTTGGGGTCGGCCAGCTGCTGGATGAAGGTCTGGAAGTTCAGGCCCAGCGCCGTCGCCTCCTCCTCCATCGAGGGGGAGTTGTCGATGATGAACAGGACGTCGGCGTCGTTCTGGAAGCTGGCCTGTTCGTAGCCGGCCAGGGCGAAGAGCTCGTACTTGTTGCAGCCGGGGGCCAGGGCGGCCACCAGCAGCAGGGGTACCAGCCGGCGCGCCGCGAGGCGGGGGGCGTCCGACGTCATCCGGGCACTCCGGGAGAGGGGTGCCGGAGTGTACTGAGAGGCCCCCGGCACCGCAACCGCAGGGGCGCGGGGCCCCCCGGGGTTTACAGCTTCCGCACCAGGGAGTTGATGGTGTTGAAGGTCGTGGTCACCTGGGGCTGGATGCGCATGCCCCGCTTCTGGTGGAACTTGAGCAGCTGGTTCCAGATCTCGGTGATGTCGGAGCGGATCCGCACGTAGTCCCGGCTGTCGACCAGGTCCTTGAGCCGGGCCACGGCGGGGGGCATCTCGGTGTGCACGTAGCAGGTGACGATGCGGGAGACCGTGTCCTGCATCTGGCTGTGCAGCGGGTCCTCGGCCACCTCGGGCTGCGGCGCCGGCTCCGGCGTGAGCTCGGGCTCGGGCTCGGGCTCGGGCTCCAGCGCGGGCTCGGGCTCGAGGCTCACCTTCACGCGCGCCACCCCCCCGGTCGGCGAGTCGTCCAGGTCGGCGTCGGGGTGGTTGATGGCGCCCTGGGCGACCACCTCGGTGAGCATCTGGTCGGCCCAGCCGAAGAGATCGTCCTCCGCGCCCGAAGCCGGCGCCGGCTGGGTCATCGTGTCCACCTGCACGCCCAGGGTGGCCTCGGCCAGCGGCTCGAGCGCGCTGTTGCTGGTCAGCACGGGCAGCGGGTCGAGCTCCGAGAGGTCGCCGAGCACGTCGACCTCCTGGAGGCCGGCCTCCCCGGCGTCGGCCCCCACCCCCTCCAGGTCCAGCTCCACCTCCAGCGCGGCCGGCTCGGGCGCTGCGGGGCCGTCCTCCAGCAGCTCGTCGATCGTGCGCTCGTCGTCCGGGCCCGCGGCCGCGACCATCGCGGCGGCGACCACCCCCGCCACCGCCGGCGCCAGCTCGGGCGCCAGGGACTGGGAGCCCGACTGCTCGGAGCCCGGCGTCAGGGACGACAGCATCGACTCCTGCGGGTCCTCCACCTCGACGAGCACGTCGGGCTCGGAGGCGGGCGGCTCCTCGTCCTCCAGCGGGCGGGACTTGGGCGGCGGCGCGCCGCCCAGCCGCACGACCTGGCGCTCGGCCAGGAACTGCTCGGCGTTGCCGAACAGGTCCTCGAGGTCCTCCAGGCTCAGGCAGCCCTTCACCTTGCTGGAGCCCACCTCGGTCGCGGACTCGACCACGCTGATGCGGCCGGAGGTCTTGGGCGCCAGGGTCACGGTCGGCGCGATCACGATGTCGGCGCGCACGGGCAGGGCGCCGATGCGGACGGCGCTGCCGCCCTGGATCACGCGGACCTCCAGCCGGCCGCTGCCGACCTCGATGGTGTCGGCCTCCAGCCGGGTGGCCACCACCGTGCCCGCCAGGCGCAGGGCGCCCTCGGCCTGGACGCGCTGCGCCTGCAGCCCCCCGCCGGCGACCAGCGAGGCCACCTGCAGGTCCCCCGCTTCCACCGCGCCGCCGACCTCGACCGCCGCGCCGGGCGCGAGCCGGGGCGCGCGCAGGTCCCCGCCCACCTTCAGGCTCCGGGTGTCCACGGACCCGGCGGCCAGGTCGCCGCCGACCTCCACGCTCCCGCAGGCCAGGCTGTCCGCCTGGGCCCCGCCGGCGACCTTGAGCGCCGTCGCCCGCACCGACGAGGCCTGCAGGCTGCCTCCCACCTGGACGTGGGCGCCCGCCAGCTCGCCGGCCCGCACCTCGCCGCCAGCGTCGAGGTCCCCGCCGGCCTCGACGTGCTCCCCCTCCAGCCGGCCGCCGACCGACAGGGCGCCGCCCACCTCGGCCCGCGCCACCTTCAGGTCGCCGCCGGCCGACACCGAGCCCGCCGCCAGGGCGCCCACCTCGGCGCCGCCCAGGGTCGCCACCTCGCCGCCGACCGTCAGCTCGTCCACCAGCAGCTCGCCGCCGCAGCGCAGGGCCCCGGCGCGCGCCCGGCCCAGGCGCACGTTGCCGGAGGTCTCCACCGTGCCCTCCGCGAGCAGCTCGGTGGCGTCCAGGCCGGCGCAGTGCACCTCCTGGGCCTGCATGCGGTCGGCCGACAGGTCGCCGTCGCAGCGCAGGACCCCGTCCACGCGCAGGTTGTCCGCCCGCAGATCCCCCGCCACCTGCGCGCTGCCGGCCACCAGGTCGCCGACCTGCAGGGCGCCCGCGGCGCGCAGGTCCCCGGCCGCCTCGATGGTGCCGACCTCCATCGCGACCCCGAGCACCACGTCGCCGCCCGACGAGGACAGGCGCGCGACCCGCCCGCCCAGCGTCGAGTGGAGCTCGATGGTGCCGGCATACTCGACGGTCAGGCCGGCGGGGTCCTGGCGGAGCACCAGGCCGGCGGGGAGGACGAAGGGCGTGTCGCTCATGGGCGCTCCAGGCACGGAGGAGGGGCGCCACGGGGGGAGGAGACTTGGCCCCGGGCGCGAGGGGCCCGACTCTACCGATCCCGCCGGCCGCTGGTCAAACCGCTCGACAACCGATGACCGCCCGGCCCGAGGCCCGGATCCCGCTCAGCGAGCGCCGCGCACGCGCCCCAGGCCGTCCTCGGCCGCGGGGTTCCCCGGCCGCAGCGCGATGGCGCGGCCGAAGGCGTCGGCGGCCTCGGCCATCCGGCCCCGCGCCTCGTAGGCCAGGCCCAGGGAGGTCAGGGCGCCGTAGTGCGACGGGCGCAGCGCCACCGCGTACTCCAGCGCCGCGACGGCCTTCTCCGTGTCGTCGGCCGCCAGGGCGAGCTGCCCCAGCGCCGTCCAGGCGATCGCGCTGCACCGGTCCAGCGTCACGGCCACCCGGTACTCGTCGGCGGCCTGCTGGTGCTCGCCGCGCAGGCGGGCGTCGTCCCCCATGTCCAGGTGGCGCGTGGCCTCGGCGGCGACCGCGTCGGCCGTGGAGCAGCGCGCGCCCGGACCGGCGGGCAGCGCCCAGGCCATCGTCACCGGCAGCGGCCCCTCGGCGGGCAGGTGCGGCGGGTAGGTGGGCCCGCCCTGCTCGATGACGACGACGCTGGGCTCGACGACAGAGGGTAGGGAGGGGGAGGGCACGGCGGGGGCGGACACGGCGGGGGCGGGCGCCGCCGGGATCTCCTCGACGACGACCACGGTGGTCATCCGGCTGGTCGACGAGGCGGCGGGCGAGGGGCGGGCGGCCAGGCTCTCCGTGCCGGGGTTCGGGGTCGGCCGCGCCGGCGAGTAGGAGGGGGCCGGCGTGATGCCCTTGCGCGCCAGCTCGGCCGCCGTGAGCGGCTGGGCGTCGGCGCAGCGCACCAGCGCCATGCCGCCGCTGCGCGGCACCAGGCAGGCCGCCTCGGGGACGGCGCACCAGTCGCGGAAGCACTCCACGGTGACCAGGGGCGAGCCGACCAGCAGCACGTCGCCGTCGCGCGGGCGGCTGGCGACCACCACGGTGGCCGACTCCTCGAAGCGCGCGCCGGTCTCGCAGTCCAGCCGCCAGATGCCGGTCACCCGGATCCCGCCCACGTCGTTGGTCACCGCGCTGCCCGGGCCCATCACCCGCAGCCAGGTCGGGCAGGAGTACAGGCCGGCGTCGGCGCAGCACTGCTGGCACTGGGGGGCGCCGGCACGGGCGGGGCCGCCGGCGAGGGCGCCGGCCAGCGCGACGACGAGGGAGGCGGTCGCCAGGGGCGGGAGCGCGCGCGCGGCGGGGGGCGGGGGAGGCGAGATCGACACCAGGGCTCCGGGGCTGGTCCGGGGGAACGCCGCGGGACCGGCGCTCCGACCGACAGTCTATTCGGTCCACCGACCCGCGAGCGGCCGATAGACCTCCCGCTCCAGGGCCCGGGCGTGCTCCCGGGGGGTCGGCCAGGGCGTCGGGGGCAGCCGGCCGCGGCCGCGCTCCACCTCCGCGAGCAGCGCGGCCAGCAGGGCGTCCTCGTCCCCCGCGGGCACCGTCGGCGCCCGGGGCGCCAGCTCGCGGGCCCCGCCCTGGGCCGGCAGCACCACGCGCAGGCCGGCCGCGGTCGCCTCCCGCACCACCAGCGGGCTGTTCTCCGGCCAGGTCGACGGCAGCACCAGCACGTCGTGCGCCGCCAGCAGCGAGGGCACCGCGTCCGCCGGCAGGGCGCCCCTCCAGGTGACGCCGGGGGTGGCCCGCGCCCGGGCCTCCAGCGCCCGCGCCCATCCCTCCCTGCCGTCCCAGGCCGGGGCGGGCCCCGCGAAGGTCAGGGTCGCCCGGCCCGGCGGCAGCCTGCGGAAGGCGGCGAGCAGGTGCCCCGCGCCCTTCGTCGGCAACACGGCGCTGGCGAAGAGCAGGCGCAGCGGCCCCCTGCCTGGCGGGGGGGCCGGCGGGATCGGCCGCAGCAGCGGCAGGTCGAAGGGCTCGGGGCGCCGCAGGCCCAGGGCCGCGAAGCGCGCCGCCAGGTCGCGGCTGGGGCTGAGCAGGCGGTGGGGCTGGGCCAGGGCGGCCGCGACCGCGTCGAGGCGGGCCTGGGCCCGCAGGCGGTCCTGGGGCGAGGGCGGGCCCGGGGGCGCGGCGAGGGGGCGCAGGCGCTGCCGCAGCGCGGGCCAGCGCGCGAGGGCCCGGCCCAGCGCCGCGGTCCCCGGGCTGAGCGCGAGGTGCTCGCCCAGGCAGGCGGCGCAGCGGTCGGCAGCGGGGCCGGGGCAGGGGCGCAGATCGCGGTCGACGAGCTGCCCCCGGGCGCAGGGCAGGGCGTAGTCGTGCAGGGTGAGGACCAGGCCGGCGCCGGCCCCGCGCGCGGCCGCCAGCCAGCCCAGCGAGCCGTGGGAGAGGTGGTGGACGTGGACGACGTCGGGGCGCTCCCGGGCCAGCCAGCCCCGCACCAGGCCGTCCAGGTCCGGGCGGCGCCAGCTCTGCTCCCAGCGAGACGGAGGGGCGCACCGCAGCACCGTCGCGCGGGTACCGGCCACGGCCCGCGCGGGCGTGAGCACCGGCGGACCCGGGTGGGCGGGGGAGGGCAGGGGCGCCAGGGTGGAGACCCGGTGGCCTTCGTCGGCGAGCGCGGCGGCGAGGGCCTCGACGTACAGCCCGGTCCCTCCCACCTGGTCCGGGGGCCAGCCGTGCAGGATCAGCGCGATCCGCATCAGGGGTGCGCCCCGGCCAGCACGCGCCGGTACCGCCTGAGCAGCGCCTCGACCTGGGCGTCGAGGTCCGGCGGCGGCGCGGGCGGCGCCGACAGCGGGGCCTCCACGGCGCGCCGCATCAGCGCCGCCAGGCGCTGCTCGTCCCCCGCCGGGTAGAGCCAGCCGTCGCGGCCCTCCTGCACCACCTCGGGCAGGCCGCCGACGGCCGGGGCAAGGACCGGGCAGCCGGCGGCGCGGGCCTCCAGCGCGACCAGGGGCTGGTTCTCGGGCCAGGTGGACCCGATCACCAGGGCGCGCGCCTCCTCCAGCGCCCGCCGGACGCCGGCGCGGGACAGGGGCCCGCCCAGCGGGTGTCCCAGGGCCAGGCGCGCGTCCTGCACCGGCCCGTGCAGCGCCAGGGCCGGCTGGCCGTCGGGGAAGGCCCGGCGCCAGGCGCGCACGACCAGGTCCGGCCCCTTGTGGGCGGCGATGGTCCCCAGGAACAGGAAGGGCCCGGCGCGCTCGGCGGGGGCGGGCCGGTGGTGATGGGGCCGCGTCCCGTGGGGCAGCACCTCGACGGGGCCCAGGCCCAGCGCCTCGGCGAGCGCCGCCAGGTGCCGGCTGGGCGCCAGCCGGAGCGCGGCCCGGCGGGCGAAGTCCACCAGCGCCTGGTTGCGCGC
>JAKLKF010000135.1 GCA_023150805.1 Myxococcota bacterium
ACTGCACAAGATGCAAAGAAGCGTGTTCGAAGGCTGGATCGTCGGCCTGGATGAGCGGGGCTTCGACACGCCGCTCCTCGCTCTGCTCCGGTCCCACGGCTTCTACGACATCCACTTCACGCATGGTCAGTACGAGTTCGGTAAGGACTTCGTGGCCAAGCGCGTGGAGCAGGACCGCGTCGTCCAGTACGCCTTCCAGTCCAAGTCGGGCGACATCGGGGGCGGCGTGTGGGACAGCGTCTTCGCCCAGCTCTTCGAAGCCGCAGGCGGCCGGCTTGCCCACCCCAACTTCGATACCGCGGCGGACCGCCACTGCGTTCTGGTCACCACGGGCCGCCTGAAGGGAAAGGCGATCCAGAGCGCCAACGACTTCAAGGTCCGCATGGCCGATGAGGCGGACTTCACCACCTGGGACTGCGACTACCTGCTCGACCTCGCCCGTGGCACCAACCCCGACTTCCCGCTCAGGGACCTCAACCCCGCTATCGAGCACATCGTCGCGGAGATCCAGCTTGGCACGCTCGGCAGTCGCACCCTGCTGCTCGGCCTGGAGCGCGCGGTCCCCGGCATCCCCCTGGACTCCGGGGCTCTGCACCTGGCCTCAATGGAGGCCACGCTGGTCATCGCAGCGCTGCGACGTGCCGGACTGGATCTGCACGTGCCGCTCGTGGCAGCGCATCTGGCTCGTCTGGCTGCGTCGTGCTCCGACGGGGTCGCGGGCGTCGTCGCCTACGAGGAGGCGATGGACATCTACCAGGCTGCCGTCGCAGTCTTGGTCGACAGGTTCGCGGCGGCGCTCCAGACCCCCACCGACTTCATGGACATGGTGGGCGGCGGCTTCGAGCAGTGGTTCACCTACCCGGCCACGTGCTGCCTCCTCGGCGAGTACCTCGCCGTCGGCTACCTGCTCGCCTGCCGCCGCGGCGACCCGACCAGCCAGGCTCGTCTGCTCGACGCCCTGCTGGCGCTCGTTCGGCACCAGCCGGGCATCGTCCATCCTGTGTCGGATCGCTTCGCGGTGTCGACGCTGGGCGTCGGTGCTGCGCTCGCCCACGCCGGTGCGCTCGAGGAGCTTCGCGCCCTCGTGGAAGCAACCACCGTCTGGCTCTGCGATCACCTGGAGGACGACGGTGTCGGGCTCGCGGGCCCTTATGCAGAGCCGAAGCAGGAGATCGAGCACCTCATGGGTGCGTGCTTGGACTGCGTCGAGGTCGAAGAGCGAACGGGATCCCTGATCGCCGTCGCGCTCATCGAAGCAGCCAACGCCTGGCTCCCAGACCTCTACGAGGACGTGCTGAACGACATCCTGGCGGTCAAGGCCTGCCCGTCGGCGGTGATCGCGACGAAGCTGCCGCACGCGCTGTACCTCAAGGGCGGTGGCACCAAGGGTCTGTTGAACCCGATGTACCCGGACACGCCCGCAGCGCTCCCCTGGCACGGCGAGGAGGGCTGGGATCTCGCGCAATCGATTGCGTCAGCCACCGAGGCGCCGCTCGTCTTCGCGTCGGCTTGTCGGGACCGGTTGTTCCAGGCTGCCGTCTTCCGAGCGATCGGCATGGCCACCGCGGACCTGGCGCGGTCACCCTGATGGGAAGGCGCGACGGCCGCCGCCGTGGGGGCGACGGCGACCGCCGCGCTTGTCACGCGCTCTTCTGGTACAGGCGGTCCAGGTAGGCCTCCAGCTCGGTCCTGCTGACCGGCGGCGTGCCGGTGTAGCGGGCGATGCTGGCGCGGACAATCTGCTGGTTGGAGTCGTCCACGTTGTAGCCGCGGGAGCGGAGGTAGGCGTCGATGAAGTACGCCAGCTCCCAGGACTCGGTGGTGGAAACCCAGATGCGGTCCACCGGACCGCGGACCTTCTTCTTGTCGGTGTCGGACCAGCTCATGGTCGTGTTCCTTGTCGATGAAGTGATGGGGGAGCCGCCGGCAGGCGGCAGGGAAGAGCCCCCCGGGACAGGGAACAGGACCCGAGGCGAGGCAAGGCGACCATGCCTGAGCGTCGTGCTATAGTCCTAGAGGGCGACGGCCCCACCTCAGTCGAGGTGGATGAAGATGCCCTGGGCCCTGGTCGGCTGCTGAGCGCCAACTCTTCTCAGCCGACCAGGGCCTCGTCAGTCTCGGCCCCTGCGAGCGGGCATCGTCCCGCAGGGGCTGACCCCAACAAGGCGGTCATCGTCGCCTCCCTAAGGTTGGTGGATGGGTTCATGCCGGGGCGTCCTTCAGCTTCCACCACCCGCGCCGTACAGCCGGCTCGAAGATGTCCGGGTACGACTTCATGGTGGATGGCATCAGGTGCCGCGAGATCTCGACGCCGAAGTGATCGCTCGCCGCACGCTGGATGTCGCCAGCGCGGAGGCGATGGTGGGTTGCTTGGGCCAGTAGCTCACGTGCGAAACGGGCACGCTCATCCGGACCGGGCACGTCGCTCCACCGCCCGCGGTCGTCAGGATCCCCATCAGCGGCGTCCGGAGTCGGCGTACCCGCAACGGCTGCGGCCACCACGTCCGATACCGCCAACTCCGGGCGCTCTTCGGCGTCGGTTTGGCACTGACGCCACACCTGGAGGGCCTGATCGTAGGCGGCCTTCTGTGCCTTGAGCTGTTCGATCTCGCGCTGGCGTCGCGCGATTTCGTTCTCATGCCCGCTGATGGCGCGGTCGACGTTCTCGGCAAGAGCCAGGAGTCGCTGCTCGTACTGCTGCATGTCGAAGTCCTCGAATGCAGTCTACCGCACCCCGCAAGATCGATCCACCATCCTGGCGCGAAAATGTTGGGTTTCCATCACGATGGCAGATCGTCACTCACCTCAACCCCTGCACCACCCGCGACACCAGGCATCGGCTCATCCCCACCGCCTCGGCCAGCTCCGCCTGGCTCTCGAACCGCCCCTCGGCCAGCCACCTCCGCCAGACCCCCGCCCGCTCGTCCCGCCCCACGAACTCGCCAACCACCTCGGCCGTCCCCGGCACCCTCCTGACCGGCGCGACCTCGGCCACCACCGCGAAGGTTCTGCCCCCCGTCCCTTGGTCATCACTCTGTGCCCGTCGCCCCCGCCGCCTGCCCCCCCACCCCCCGCGGCAGCGCCTCGCACCAGGCCCGGCCGCCCTCCCGCACCAGCAGGTGCGCGCCGTCGGCGCCCAGGGCCACCTCGTCCACGCCGCCGCTGCCGCCGCCGGACCAGCCGACCCCGTCGTAGCTGGCCGAGGACTCGGCGGTGAGCCGGGCGTGGACCCGCCCCGTCGCCACCTCGACCACCTGCCAGGTGGTGCGCTCCTCCAGCTCGAACAGACCGCCGCCCTGGTAGCGCTCGACCTCCAGCCGCCACCGCGGGGGATCGACCGGCGCCGCCGCCGCGACCCCCAGGGCGGCGCGCGCCGCCAGGTCCAGGGCGGCCAGCACGCCGGGCCCCGGCGGCACCGGGACCTCGACGCGCCGGCCCGCGGCCTCGACCACCCAGGGCGCCGCCGCCTCGGACCGGGTCGCCGTCCACTCCACGCCGCACCTCCTCTGCGCGGGTGCCCGCGCCTGCGTTGTGGCCTATCCTGCCCTCCCCCTCCCCTCCTCCCCGAGCACCCTCCATGGCGAAGTCCAAGCAGTCCAAGGCCGAGCGCGACCGGCGCAAGGCGAAGAAGGCGGCGCGCCGCAAGGACCGCCAGGCGCGCAGACCGACCGCCAACCCCGGCCGTCCGGAGTGGGCCCTCACCCCCTGGGATCCCCTCCGCGACGGCATCCACGGCTGGGCCGCCCGCGAGCGCACCGACTTCTGGAGGGCGGCCCTCGACCTCGACGGGCGCGAGGACCTGCCCGAGGGCCTGTGGACGCCGCGCCGGGTCGCGGCCCTGTCGACCGAGGACCTGGTGGGCCGCCTGGCCGCCCTGGGGGTGCAGACCGACCCGGCCTCCTTCCGCGCCCTGGCCGACACCTGGCACACCGCCACCGCCATGGTCGTCCACGGCTGGCGGGCCCCCATGCCGGAGGGGGCGCTCGACCAGGACCTGGTGCTGCTGGCCGCGCGCGAGCTGTACCGCCGTTGCGTGGACCGCTGGCTGTGCCTGGAGGACATCGACGAGCTGTGGCGCGTGGGCCTGCGGACCGAGGCGGAGTCCACCCGGGGCGCGCTCACCCTGGCGCGGCGCGTGTCCGACGCGTTGGAGCCGCACCTGGCCGACCCCCACGTGAACTACCGCGACCTGGTGGGCACCTCCGAGGCGCTGCAGGGCTGGTTCTTCACCGTGAACGAGGAGGCCCGGGCCGCCGCGGAGGAGGGGGATCCCCAGGTGGCGGGCCTGGCGCTGCCGATCCTCGAGCGGCTCGCGCAGGCCGAGGGCCTGCACACCTTCGACCGGGTGGACCTGCTCATCGCGCTCGGTCGGGTCTGGACCGCCACCGGCCAGGCCGAGCGTGTCCGGCCCGAGCTGCTCGCCTGGTCCGAGGCGCAGGCCTCGGGCGCCGGGGTGGTGGCGCTGGTCGAGGTGCTGGGCGCCGGGGACGACGACTGCGCACCCGCGCTGCGCCGCGAGGCGGCGGCGCTGCTGCGAGGGGCGCGCGGCCGGGGCTGGGAGGACTGGGAGGAGCTGGGTGGGGACGAGCTGCTCTCGGACATCGAGGCGCTGTTGGAGGGGTGAGCGGGGGGCCCCGCCCGCCTGTCAGTCCTTCTTCGCCTTGCGCCGCCGCGCCCCGCGGAAGACGCCGAGGTCGAGCAGCACGCCCAGCGCCGTGAGCAGCCAGCCCAGCGGGGTCATCTGGCCGGGCCCGCCCAGCTCGTTCATCCCGAAGGCGAAGGCCAGGGTCGTCCACGGCAGGAAGAGGAAGCCGAGCACGATCCACACCGTGCCGTCGATGGCGGCCTGCAGCCAGCCCTGGCGCAGCCACAGCAGGAGCAGGATCGCCAGGCGGGGCATGCCGAGCAGCAGGGAGAAGAGCGCGCAGCCCATGGGACCTCCAGGTGTCGTCGTCTGCCTGTGTCCCTACGCGGCGGGGACCAGCGCGATTTCGTCGCGGCCCTGGACCTCAGCAAGCCGTCAGCGCCTGGGACACGACCACCGCGTCCCCCCACGAAAACCAGTGCTGGGGGAAGGTATCGTCCAGGGGCACACCCTGCACCTCGGTCGGTCCACCGTCCTCGTGGTGGAGCCGGGTGTGCGTCCAGCGCCCCTCGTCCCCCCGCAGCGACAGCCTCCGCCCGCGCAGGCGCCAGGTGCCTGTCTCCACCTCTCCCGCGTCCCCCAGCGTGAAGGTGCCGCTCCGCCGCTGCTCCGTCGAGAAGACCAGCGACCGCGTCCCCCCGTCGGGCGCGAAGACCGTGTACGACGGGTACAGCAGCCACGCCTGCAGATCGACCGGGCCCCGCTGCCGCAGCACCACCCCGGGTCGCAGGCTCTGTCCACCCTTGCCCTGCGCGCCCACCTCCAGCGACAGCCCCTCCAAGAGCGCCGCCGGCGGCCCCTCGGCGGGTCGCAGGGCCAGCGAGGTCCACACCCGCAGCTCCACCGCCCCCCCGGCCGGGGGGAGCTCCCGCACCTCGGAGTCCCCGCAGGGATCGGCCGGCACCTGGACAGACGCGGCCACCGGCGGCGCCCAGCGAAGGGCCGACAGCGCGTACGCATCTCCGTCGGGCGAGGAAGGCAGGACCAGGACCACGGCGTCGGCGAGCAGCAGGGCGAGGAGGGGCGCGGGCATGGACGGGTCCGGGGAGAGGAGGCCGCCAGCGCCTATCCCGCGCCCCGCCCCTACCCCCCGCGTTAGCCCACGCCCCCCGTGGCCACCGCCCTGCTCGCTCCCGCCTTCACGCCCTCGGGCCGGCTCATGCTGGCCGAAGACGAGGACGCGCCGGCCCTCGACGCGCTGGTGGCCGAGACGCTGACGGCGGCGGAGGCGGAGGGCACGGGCGCCCTGCTGCTCAGGCTCGGCGCCGCCCTGGTGGACCGCCCCCTGCCGGCGGCCTGGCGCTGGCTGCGCGAGCTGCCCGGCCGCTACCTCACCACCCTCTGCACACGCCCCGAGGAGCAGGAGCACCGACCCCTCCCCGCGCCCGACGAGGACTGGCTGTGGGCCCAGATCCAAGCCGCGCCGCCCCTGCGAGGCGCCGAGTACCTCACACCCCGGGTGCTGGTGGGCCTGTGGGAGGCGCTGGACCAGGCGGTCGCCCGGGGCCGGTCCGGCGGCCGCTCGGTCCAGGCCCTGCTCGCGGCCCACAGCCCGGCCTGGCACGTCGTCGGGCGCGTGCACTTCAACCTGGCCGAGAACCGCCGCGAGCCCGACTGGCCCTTCGCCTTCCTGGCCACCTGGACCCACGGGCTGTCCGCGCACGGCACCCCCCAGCACCTGCCGCTTGGCAAGGCCCTGCAGGCCTACGCCGGCGACCGCGACGCGCTGCTGGCCCTGCTCCAGCCCGTGCAGCGCGCGGCCGCGGACCTGCCCTGGCTGGCCCAGGCGGTGGAGGAGGGCGAGCTGTTCCACCCCCTGCGCTGGACCCCGGCCGAGGCCGCCCGCCTGCTGGCGGACGTGCCCGCCCTGGAGCGCGCGGGCGTAGTCGTGCGCCTGCCCGCCACCTGGCGCGGGGGCCGGCCCGCCCGCCCGCGCGTGACGGCCAGCGTGGGCGCCGCCGCACCGTCCACGCTCGGCACCGCCGCCCTGCTCGACTTCGACCTGGGCGTCAGCCTGGGCGACGAGGCGCTGACCGCCCAGGAGATCCGCGCCCTCCTGCAACAGACCCAGGGCCTGGCACTCGTGCGTGGACAGTGGGTCGAGGTCGACGCCGCGCGGCTGAAGCGGGCGCTCCTGCGCTTCGAGAAGATCCAGGCGCTGGCCCGCGCGCACGGCCTGCCGTTCTCCGAGGCCATGCGCCTGCTGGCCGGCGCCGAGGTCGAGGGCGATGCGCTGGCGCTGGACGCCGAGTGGAGCGCCGTGCGGGCCGGGCCCTGGCTGGCCGAGACCCTGCGCAACCTGCGGGCGCCCGAGCAGGTGCAGCGCCTGGCCCGGGTGCCCGGCCTGCACGGCACGCTGCGCCCCTACCAGGCCGCCGGACTGTCCTGGCTGTCCCTGGTGACCGGGATGGGCCTGGGCGCCTGCCTGGCGGATGACATGGGCCTGGGCAAGACCGTCCAGGTCCTGGCCCTGCTGCTGACCCGCAAGGCCGCGGGCGCGGGCCCGTCGCTGTTGGTGGCGCCCGCCTCGCTGCTGGCCAACTGGGCCGCCGAGGCCGCCCGCTTCGCCCCCGACCTGCGCGTGCTCATCGCCCACCCCTCGGCCGCCCCCGCCGCCGCCTTGCAGGGCCTGAACGCCACCACCCTCTCCGTCCACGACCTCGTCATCACCACCTACGGCGCCCTGCTGCGCCAGAGGTGGCCCGCCGCGGTGAAGTGGGACCTGCTGGTCCTGGACGAGGCCCAGGCCATCAAGAACCCCGGCGCCCGCCAGACCCGCGCCGCCAAGGCCCTGGACGCCCGCGCGCGCGTCGCCCTGACCGGCACCCCCGTCGAGAACCGCCTGTCCGATCTGTGGTCGATCTTCGACTTCCTGGACCCGGGCCTGCTGGGCTCGGCCCGCGCCTTCACCGCCTGGACCAGGTGGCTGTCCCAGGACAGCAGTGGCCGCGGCTACGGCCCCCTGCGCGAGCTGGTGCGCCCCTGGATCCTGCGGCGGCTGAAGACCGACAAGGCCGTCATCGCCGACCTGCCCGACAAGACCGAGCTGCGCGCCTTCTGCTCGCTCAGCCCCCGCCAGGCGGCGCTGTACCAGGAGACGGTCACCGACCTGGCCACCCGCCTGAGAGAGGTCGAGGGCATGAAGCGCCGCGGCCTGGTGCTGGCCACGCTGATGCGCATGAAGCAGATCTGCAACCACCCCTCGCAGTGGCTGGGAGACGGGGGCTGGGCCGAGGCCGACAGCGGCAAGTGGGCCCGCCTGCGCGAGCTGTGCGAGGTCATCGCCTCTCGCCAGGAGAAGGTCCTGGTCTTCACCCAGTTCCGCGAGGTGATCGATCCCCTCGCCGGCTTCCTGGGGGCACTGTTCGGGCGCGCCGGCCTGACCCTGCACGGGGACACCTCCATCCAGCAGCGGCAGGACCTGGTCGGCCGCTTCCAGCAGGACGAGACCGTGCCCTTCTTCGTCCTGTCGCTCAAGGCCGGCGGCGCGGGCCTGAACCTGACGGCCGCGTCGCACGTCATCCACTTCGACCGCTGGTGGAACCCCGCGGTGGAAGAGCAGGCCACCGACCGGGCCTACCGCATCGGCCAGCACAAGAACGTCCTGGTGCACAAGCTGTTGTGCCGGGGCACGGTCGAGGACAGCATCGACCAGCTCATCGAGTCCAAGCGCCAGCTCTCTCGCGACCTGCTGGAGGGCCAGGGCGAGCTGGATCTCACATCCCTGAGCGACGCCGATCTGCTCAAGCTCGTCGCGCTCGACCTGCGCGCCGCCACCGGAGAGTGAACGGATGTCCTGGAACTCCTATGGCTACCGCCCCTACGTCTCCGTCGCCGAGCGCCGGCGACAGGCAGAGGCCGAGAGCAAGCGCCGCCGCAAGCAGGGGCAGGCGCTCTCCCCCGTACACGTCGAGGGCCGCCTCATCGCACGTACCTTCTGGGGCAAGGCCTGGTGTACGAACCTGGAGGGCTACAGCGACTACGACAACCGCTTGCCCCGCGGGCGGACCTATGTGCGCAACGGATCGGTCATCGACCTGCAGATCGGCCCGGGGCAGGTGCAGGCCCTGGTCCAGGGCAGCGAGCTGTACAAGGTGCACATCGCTGTGAAGCCCGTGCCGGACAAGACCTGGGCCGCGCTGCGCAAGGACTGCGCGGGCAGCATCGGCTCGCTGGTGGAGCTGCTGCAAGGCAAGCTCTCGCAGGGCGTGATGGAGCGGATCTGCCAGCGCGAGACCGGCCTGTTCCCCTCGCCCCAGGAGATCACCCTGCGCTGCTCCTGCCCCGACTGGGCCAGCATGTGCAAGCACGTCGCCGCCGTGCTCTACGGCGTCGGCGCCCGCCTGGACGAGCAGCCCGAGCTGCTGTTCACCCTGCGCCAGGTCGACCACCTGCAGCTCATCGCCGAGGCCGGCAAGGGCCTGCCCGCGTCCGCCGCCAGCAGCGACCGGGTGCTGGCCGGCGAAGACCTGGGGGATCTGTTCGGGCTGGACCTGGGCCAGGCGCCGGAGGTGGCGATCCCGCCGCCGACGCCGGCGCCGGTGCCGGTCGAGGAGAAGGCCCTGAAGAAGCCCCGAGCGAAGCCCTCGGCCAAGCTGGCGGCCGAGGTCAAGCAGATCACCCCCCCCTCCGAGCTGGCCGAGCGCGTGGAGAAGACCCGCGCCTGGGTCGCCCGGCTGGACGCCAAGGTGGCGGCGGGCCAGGCAACTGAAGACGACCGGGCCGTCCGAGCCTCGCTGAGCGGGTGGTTGAAGAAGTACGGCGGGTGAGGCTGCCGACCCGCGCCCCGCGCTGGGGGTTGGGTGGGGGTCCCGCTCGGGCGCCCCCGCAGTAGCGTGCTTCTCGATGGGTTCGGGCCGTCGCCCACCCCGGAGGCCCCGCCATGCTCCTGCACCTCGCCCTCTCCTTCGTCCTCGGCTGCTCCTCCGATCCCGCGGGGGCCGACTCCGGCGAGCCGGATGCGGACACCGACACCGACACCGACACCGACACCGACACCGACACCGACACCGACACCGACACGGACACCGACACCGACACCGACACCGACACCGACACCGACCTGTCGCTGACCGGGGTCGAGCCATGGCACGACACGACGGAGGGGGGCGCGGTCGTCCGGATCGCGGGCGCCGGGCTGGACGGCGTGGACAGCGTGTGGTTCGGCGCCGAGGAGGCGCGCATCCTCTCGGTGACCGCCGCCGACGTCGAGGTGGTGGCGCCGGCCCAGGACGAGCAGGGCCTGGTCGACGTGGAGGTGCGGGTGGGGACGGCCTCCGCCTCCCTGCCCGCGTCCTTCCGCTACTACACGGACGGCGACTTCAAGGCCGGGGTGGTCGGGGCCGTGGAGCGTGCCACCTACCTGGGGGGCTACTGGTCCTCGACCCCCGACGACGCCGCGGTGTCCTGGATCGGCTTCATCGAGCCGCTCTCGGCGGTGGACTGGGATCTGTTCGGGCTCAGCCCGGGGGACTGCGCCGACATCGACGATCTCGCGTTGCTGACGGGGCTCGGCTACCTGGAGCTGGGCGTGGACCGGATCGAGCTGGACCGGGGGGCGGGCCTGGACCTGGAGCTGCCCTGGGTGGCCTCCTCCCTCGCCTTCGGCGACGACGAGCTGGACGCCGACCTGGTGGTGCCCGGTGCCAGCTACGACCTGCTTCCGGTCGACGGGGACTACGCGCCTCTGTTCTCGGTGGACCGCTTCGTGGAGATCCCCGACGACTTCGTCCTGACCAGCCCGGACCTGGACGCGGACAGTCTGCCGGGGCTGTCCGAGGAGGACCTGGACTTCACCTGGTCGGGCACGGACGACGACTACATGCTGCTGGACTTCGTGGTCTACGACTCGACCGGCAGCGCCTACCGGGGCGGCCTGCGCTGCCTCTCCTTCGACGACGGGGCCCACTCCGTGTCCTCGTCGGCCTGGGGCGGCCTGTGGCGCCCGGGCAACATCGTGTACGTCTTTGCCTCCAAGGTGCGCTTCAGCGGGGCGACGCTGGACTGGAACGGCTCATGGGTCGGCGCCCACGGCAAGCACACGCAGGTGGGCGCCTTCCTGGCCGAGTAGCGCCTGCGGGCTGCGGCCGCGGGCGGCGGCGGGGGCGGCGGGGTCAGGACTTGCCACTTGCGCATTGGGCCTTGACCAGTCAAGGGCGCTCGCCGCGTGGCATCCTCCCCGCATGCCCCGCCCTCCTCGCATCGATCACCCCGGCGCCCGCCACCACGTGATGAACCGCGGCGCGCGGCACCAGGTCCTCTTCCACGACGACCACACCTGCCTGCTCTTCCTGGGCCTCCTCGACGAGCTGCACGGGCGCTTCGGCGTCCACGTCCACGGCTACGCGCTGATGCCCAACCACTTCCACCTCATGCTGCACACGCCGCGGGGGAACCTCAGCCGCGCGATGCAGCACCTGGGCAGCGCCTTCACCGCCGGCATCAACCGGCGCCACCCCGGCTGGGACGGCCCGGTCTTCCGCGGCCGCTTCAAGAACCACCTGGTGGAGGACGAGGTCTACTGGATGCACCTGCTGGCCTACCTGCACCTCAACCCGGTGGAGGCCCGGCTGGTCCACCACGTCGACGCCTCGCGGTGGACCAGCCACGCCGCCTACGTGGGGGGGGAGTCCTGCCCCCGGTGGTTGCAGACCGCGGAGCTGCTCGATCTCTTCGGCGGCGAGGAGGCCTACCGGGGCTACCTGTGGGAGGTCCAGGTCGGCCGCGAGTCCGGCCCGCCCGACTTCGACCCCGAGGCGTTCTGGAAGCCGACGCGCACCGGGCGCGTGCCGGTGGGCGAGCCGCCCCGCCCGGTGTTGGGCGCCGAGCAGGCGCTGGCCCAGGTCGCGACCGTCACGGGGGAGACGCTGGCCGGGGTGTGCGCGGCCCCCCGCGGCCCCGGGGGCAACCCGGCGCGGTGGCTGGCGGCCTGGTGGTTGGAGCGAGCCGCGGGGCTCCGGCACGAGGAGATCGGCCGCCTGCTGGGCGCCAGCCCGTCCCAGGTCTGCCGGTTCGTCGCGCGCGTGCGGCAGCCCGGCGACCACGAGCAGCTGCGGGTGTGGAAGCGGGCCCTGGGGGACCCGACGGGCGAGGGTTGACGCGGCAAGAGGGGAGTGGCAAGTGGCAAGTCCCGACCCCCTACAGCGCCTCGTCGTCGATCCAGCGGCCGGTGGCCGGGACCAGGCGGTCGTGCCACTCGCCGGGACCGTCCACGGTCTCGCTCTGCCACAGTCCGGCCCACTGGATGGGTACGCTCCAGGTGCGGACCTCTCCTGATGCGCCCACGGGCGCCAGGTCGTAATACAACGCCGTCAGGTGCAGGTGCGGCTCCAGGCTGACCCCGCTGTTTCCGACCCTGCCCAGATACGCGCCGGCCGGCAGGGCGTCGCCCACCTGGACAGTGGCGGGGATGCTGCCCTGCTGGAAGTGCAGCAGGTACAGGTAGACCTGGCCGCCGATCCAGACGCCGACCATGTTGTTGACGGCGCCGTCGGCGTAGGCCCCCGGCAGGTTGTCCGGCGCGTCCCGCACCACCTCGACCACCACGCCGGGCAGGGGCAGGGTGACGGGCTCGCCCCACACCAGGAAGTCCTCGTTCTGCGTGCCGGAGCCGGTGAAGCGGCGGCCGCCGTCGTCGGTCTGGACCAGGTCCCAGGCGAAGTCGCCGTAGCCGTCCTCTTCGAGGTGGTAGCCCTCGTTGCCCATGATCACCAGCGCCGGGCCGGACAGCGGCATGGCGTCGATCACGCAGGCCTCGCGCTCCAGCGCGTCGAACCAGTGCGGCGCGTCGCCCAGGTCCACCGCCACCGAGCTGGCCACGTCCCGGCTGGAGACGAAGCGCAGGCTGCGGTCGTCGGGGTAGGTGGCCCAGCCCTCGGGATCGAAGACGGCCCAGGAGGTCTGTTCACTCTCGTCCCACCACAGGCGGTGGTCGTAGCTGGCGATCACCTCGCCCTGGAGCCGCGTGCCGTCGGTCAGGGTGTAGGCCGTGCCGGCCAGGCCCTCGCCGCCCCCGTCGGTCTCGCCGCCACCGTCGGTCTCGCCGCCCCCGTCGGTCTCGCCGCCCCCGTCGGCCCGCCCGCCGCCGGTGTCCCGCGGGGCGGGCTCGGGGTGGCCGCAGGCCAGCAGGGCCAGGAGGGTCACCACGCGTCGCTGCCCAGGCGGAGCGGCGGGGGCGGCGGCAGCACGCCCAGCTCGGCCTCGACCGCGGCGCCCATGGCCAGCAGCAGGCCCTCCTCGAAGGGGCGGCCCACGAGCTGCAGGCCGGAGGGCATCCGGTCGCCCATGCCCAGCTCCGCCATGCCGACCGGCACGGACAGCGCGGGCAGGCCGGCCAGCGCCGCCGGCGTGGTCAGGCGGTCGGCCAGCACCATGGCGACGGGATCTTCCGACCGTTCGCCGAAGCGGAAGGCGACCGTCGGCGAGGTCGGCGTGGCCAGCGCGTCGACCTGCTCCAGCAGGGTGGCCAGCTCGGCCGCCACCCGCGCCCGCGCGGCCCGGGCCCGGTCCAGCAGGGCGCGACCCCGGGCCTCGCCGCGCAGGAAGCTGCCCAGCAGCAGGCGGCGGCGCGCCTCGTCGCCCAGGGCGGCCACGCCGGCCCGGCGCAGGGCGGCCATGGCCTCGGGGCAGGGATCGGGCACCTCGCCGAGCCACAGGGCGGCCGCCTCGGCCGCGGCCAGGAGCTGGTAGGCGGCGACGGCGTGCTGGACGGCGGGGGCGCTGACCGGCCGCAGCTTGACGCCGCGGGCCTCCAGCGCGGCCAGGCCGGCGTTGACCCGGGCCTTCACGGCGGGCTCCACGCCGCGTCCCATGCCGTCCAGCAGCAGGCCGACCGATCGTCCCGCCAGGTCCTGGCGCAGGGCCGCGACGTAGTCGGGCACGGGCGCGTCGGCGGCGTCGGGGTCCAAGGGGTCGGCGCCGGCGATCACTGCCAGGCACAGGGCCGCGTCGCGCACCGTGTGCGCCAGCGGCCCGACGGCGTCCATCGAGCCCGCCAGGCCCACCAGGCCGTGGCGGCTGACCCGGCCCCAGGTGGGCCGCAGGCCGACGACGCCGCACAGGGCCGCCGGCTGGCGGATGGAGCCGCCCGTGTCGCTGCCCAGGGCCAGCGGGACCGCGCCCGCCGCCACCGCCGCCGCCGCGCCGCCGCTGCTGCCGCCGGGCACCCGGTCGGGGTCCCAGGGGTTGAGCGTCGTGTGGTAGGCGCTCGTCTCGGTGGACGAGCCCATCGCCAGCTCGTCCATGTTGGTGCGGCCGATGATCACGGCGCCGGCCTGCTGCAGGCGGGCGACGGCGGTGGCGGTGCGCTCGGCCCGCAGGCCGCGCAGCGCCAGGCTGGCGCAGCCCAGGGGCTGACCCCGATCGGCCAGGTTGTCTTTCAAGGCCACCGGCACTCCGGCCAGCGGCAGGGGCTCGCCGCGCGCCCGGCGCTGGTCCACCTGGTCGGCCTGCCGGCGGGCCTGGTCGGCGTCGACGTGCAGGAAGGCGCCGACGCCGTCCGCCCCGATCAGCAGGTCGGTGCGCGAGAGCGCCGCCTCGGCCACGGCGCGGGCGGACAGCTCGCCCCGCGCGACCTCCTCGGCCAGCGCCCACGCCGCCGGCAGGCTCACGGGGGCGCCTCAGCCTGCCGCGAGGGGCTCGGCGGGGGCCGGGCTGGGGGCCGCGGGCAAGCTGCCGGCCCAGGCCAGGACCTGGTCCAGCGCCAACCGCGCCCCCTCCACGCCGTCCTCGTCCAGCGACAGCCCCAGCCGCGCGGCCGCGCGCAGGACCTCGTCCCGCGTCGCAGGCGCGCTCCTGAGCTCGACGGGGCCCATCAGCCCTCGCGCTTGCGCTTGCTGAAGTTGAACAGCTCGCCGATGGTGTCGAAGACGCCGCCCTGGTCCTGGCCGGCCAGGGTCTCCAGCTCGCCCGGGTCCAGCAGCACCGCGCCGCAGTCGTCGCAGATCTCGATCTCCACGCCCTTGAAGGCCTTGGTGTGCATCTCGCCGCCGCACTTGCCGCAGCGGTGCCAGTGCGCCTGCTTGCGGGCCTCCCGCTCGGCCTTGGCCTTCTCGGCCTCGGCCTGGGCGCGCAGGCGGGCGAGCTTCTCCTGCTCCTCGCGGTGGAAGTACTCGTCCTCGGGGGCGGCGTGGTCCTTGGGCATGGGGGCTCCGGTCGGAAGGGGGGGCGAAGGGGGCGCGAGCCTAGCCGATCAGGCCCCTGCGGTGCCACACCCGGCGGAAGAGCGTGGCCAGCCGCTTGCGGTCCTGCAGGCGGTCGGGCAGGCCCAGCGCCTGCATGTGCAGGCGCAGCCGCTCCAGGTGTTGGAACTCCCGCAGGTCGAAGTAGCTGCACTCCGGGCCCAGCAGGCTCTCGTCGAAGTCGAAGGCCGGCAGCTCCACCGGGGCGCGCGGGGTGCCGGCGGCCAGCGCGTCCTGGTCCAGCACGCCCGAGAGCGGGTCGGCGGCCGCGATGCGGGCGGTCCACGGCTCGATGCCGTGCTGCTCGCAGATCCACCGCAGCCAGCTCGTGTGGTCGTACTGGGTGTGGTCCACGCCCTGCTTGACGTAGCCGCCGAAGAGCACGGTCGGCACGCGGAAGCCGAGCTGGTCGAAGCCCTGGTCGGCGCGGTCGTCGGCGGTCGTCGGCGGCGGCACGTGGTCGAAGAAGCCGCCGTGCTCGTCGTAGGTGACCAGGACCAGCACCTTGTCCCACAACGGCGAGGTGGCGACGGCCTCGTGGATGGCGGCCAGGAACAGCTCGCCAAGTGCTGGGTGGTGGGGCGGGTGGTTGTCGTTGTAGCTGAAGCCCGGGTCGACCCAGACCACCGGCGGCAGCTCGCCGTCCTCGAGCGCCTCGAAGAACTCCTCCAGGAACTTGCCGCGGGAGACGTCGATCTGCTGGTAGAGCAGCGAGAGGAAGCTGACGTCCGTGTAGTAGTAGCCCCAGTCGATGCCCTTCTCGTCGAGCTTCTTCCACACGCTGGGATCGGTGTAGCCGCCGGTGGAGGGCACGTCGTTGCCCGTGACCCCCTGGCTGCTGCCCAGGTGTCCATAGAAGCGGTTGGGCCAGGTGCTGGACATCACGCTGCAGAAGTAGCGGTCGCAGTTCGTGTAGGCGTCGGCCAGCGCGTAGCTGATCGGCAGGTCCTCGCGCGTCAGGTAGGCCATCGCGTCGCTGCCGTCGTTGCCGTAGATGCTGCCGTGCACCATGGCGAAGCCGTCGCAGGCGCCCTCGTTGAACTGGGTGTGGCTGCCGCTCCAGGAGTGGGAGGGGTCGTCGACGCACAGCTCGGTGGCGTGCGAGATCGGGACCGCCTTGCCCGCGGGCGAGGGGTTGCTCATGCCCGCGACCAGCCCGTCCTCGTCCTTGCGGCCCTCGAGCAGCCTGCGGGCGCCGTACCAGTGGTCGAAGGAGCGGTTCTCCATCATCACCATGATGATGTGCTCGATCTTGCCCGGGGTCGGGGCGGGCGTGCCCGTCCCGGTGTCGTCGGGCTGGGCGCCGGACTTGGGCGTGCAGGCGGCGGCGGCGCCTGCGGCGGCGCCTGCGGCGGCGCCCTTCAGCAGGCCTCGACGGGTGAGCTTGCGCGCCACGGGGCACCTCGCGATGGGCCCACAATGTAGCCTCAAGGCCCCTGCCGCGCCCGATCTCCGCTGCGCTTCGCGGCACGGGCTCGGCCGCGCTTCGGGGCACGGGCGTCCCCTCACCAGGTCAGCAGCGAGGGCCGCAGCAGCAGGGCCAGCGCCAGGGCCAACATCACCAGGCCGCTCACCAGCTTCAGCGCGCGGCCCCCCCGCTCCTGCAGGCGCGTCTTGGACAGGGTCACCACCGCGACGGCCAGCATCAGGCCGTCGTCGACCACGTAGGCCAGGTTGTAGAGGGCCAGCAGGGCGTAGTGGTGGCCGGCCGGCAGTGCATGCGAGGCCAGGACCTGGGCGTAGACCGCGGGCAGGCCGGCGGTGCACAGCAGCTCGACCAGGTTGACCAGGATCGCCAGCGTGGCCGCCGCCAGGGCCGCCGCGGGCAGGCTGCGGGCGTGCAGGATCCGGCGGGCGCGGCTGGCGATGCCGGGCTTTGCCGCGTCCGGGATGGTCAGGGAGAGCCCCTTCTTGAAGGCGAAGAAGTCCTTGATGTTCACGGTGGCGACGAAGAGCGCCACCAGCCCCAGCATCACCTGCACCGCGCGGCTGAGCCCGATGAGCTGGAAGACTTTGAGCCAGGCGGCCATGAAGGCGAAGTAGACCAGCCCGGACACCAGCACGAAGGTCCCGCCGACCACCGCCATGCGGACCCGGTCGCGCAGGTTGACCAGCAGCGACAGCACGAAGAGCAGCACCCACATCGCGCAGGGGTTGAAGCCGTCGACCAGCCCCAGCACCACCGTGAACAGGGGCAGGCCCAGGGCCGCGGGGTCCACCGCGCCCAGCCCGGGCAGGTGGATAGGCTTGGGGCCCGCGGGCTCCTCGCAGCCCTGGTCGACCGCGCACAGGCCCTCGTCGTCGGGGGGCGGTTCTTCGCCGGCCAGCACCCCTCCGGGCTGGGCCTCTCCGCGCAGGGCCTGCTCGACCCGGTGGCGGGCCTGGCCCTGCTCCGAGAAGCCCACGATCAGCGCCTCGCCGACGCGGATCGCCGGCACGCCGGGCAGCTCCACCCCCGCCTGCCGGCTGAGCGCCTCCAGGCGGTCGCGGGCCTGCGGGTCGGCCTGCACGTCGTGGATCTGCAGGACCAGCGTGGGGTGGGCGCGGGCCTGCTCTTCCAGCCAGGCGCGGGCCTTCTGGCAGTGCGGGCAGCCCGGGCGGGTGAACAACTCGACCTCGACGGGCGCCTGCGCGGCGGGCGCGGAGAGCGAGGCGGGCGCCGTCGGCGTCGGGTCGGCGAGGGAGGGAGGGGCCCACGTGAGGGCCGCGGCGAGCAGGAGGGCCTTCACGCAGGAGGAGTAGGCGCCGGCGTGGTGTGCGAGGGGCGGGGCGCGGTCTTGTCGCGGGGGGCTCAGGCCTGCTGCGGCGCCTCGTCCTCGTCGGGCAGGCCCTCGTAGAGGCGGTCGACCTCCAGGCGGATGCCGGCGGCCTCGATGTCGACCCCCTCGCCCGGGCCATGCTCCGACAGCGCCCAGCGCCCGTCCGGCAGGCGCACGTAGTGCTCCACGCGCGGCGACCGGCTGTCGACCAGCAGGTAGTGCCGCAGGCTGGCGAGGCGACGGTAGTGGGCGAACTTGCCGCCGCGGTCCCAGGCCTCGGTCGCCTCGCTGAGCACCTCGACCAGCACGGTCGGGTTGACCGCGGCGTTGCGGTCCTGCTGATCGCGCTGCAGCGGGCCGCAGATCACGGCAGCGTCGGGGTAGGTGGACAGGCCGGTGTCGGGCACCCGGACCTTCAGGTCCGAGTCGTAGGCCGCGCAGAGGCCCCGGCCGAGGGCCAGGTAGAGCTGTCCCACCAGGTTTGCCTTGATCTTCGAGTGCCGCGGCGTCCCGCCGGCCATGGCCCAGGCCTCGCCGTCGAGGAACTCGTGGCGCAGGTCCGTCGACTGTTCGAGTGCCAGGTACTCGGCGTAGGTCAGGTGCTTGCGGGCGGGGAGGGACATGGGGACAGG
>JAKLKF010000136.1 GCA_023150805.1 Myxococcota bacterium
CACCCGATCACCCTGCACAACATCGCGCGCTCCTACGCCGACCTGGGCCAGCTCGAGCTGGCGCTGGAGCACTACCGGCTGTACCAGGCGGCGGAGCCGACCCGGGCGCGGGACTACGACGGCGTCGTCGCGGTGCTCGAGGCCCGGTTGCAGCGCCAGCGCGAGCTGGCCCGCCCGACGCCGACCGCGGCGGGGGACGCGGCGGCCCCGCCGGGCGGCGCCGTGTCCGGCGACGAGGTGGCCCGCCTGCGCGAGATCGCCGCCGAGCTGGAGGCGCTGGGTGCGCGGCTGGCCGCGGGTGGACCGGCCCCTGCACCCGCGCCCGCCGCGAGCCCCTCTCCGTCGGAGGAGGAGGCGCCGCTTCCCGAGCAGAGCGACCTGCTCTCCGACGCCTACGAGCGCGTCGTCGTCACCGCCTCCCGCTACGGGCAGAGCCCGCTGGACTCCCCCTCGACCGTCAGCATCCTGACGGCCGAGGACATCCGGCTGTCGGGCGCCGCGACGCTGCCCGACGTGCTGCGCCGCGTGGCCGGCGTCGACGTGATGACCCTGTCCGCCAGCCAGCCCGACGTCTCGATCCGCGGCTTCAACCGCGAGCTGGCCAACAAGGTGCTGGTCCTGGTCGACGGCCGCAGCATCTACCTCGACATGCTGGGCACGGTGCTGTGGGAGACGCTGCCGGTCGCCCTGGAGGAGGTCGAGCGCATCGAGGTGATCCGCGGCCCGGGCTCGGCGGTCTACGGCGCCAACGCCGTGACCGGCGTGATCAACATCATCACCCAGGCGCCCGGCGAGGGCGGCTCGATGGTGGTGGGCGAGGCCGGCGGGGCGGGCACCCTGCGGGGCGAGGCCATCGCGTCGGGGCGCACCGGGCCGACCGGCTGGCGGCTGTCGACGGGCTACCACGAGCTGGGGCGGTGGGAGACGGCCGCCGATCCCGCCGGCCAGAGCGCCCTGCGCGCCTTCGGCCCGGACGACGCGACCGCCAGCAAGGTGCTGCGGGCCAACGGGCGGGTCGACCGGGCCATCGGCCGGGAGGGCTTCGCCAGCCTGTCGGCAGGGCACAGCCGCGGCTCCACCGAGTACTACGTGTTCGGCGCGCTGGGCGACTACGTCACCGAGTTCGACCACAGCTACGCCCGCGCTGACCTGGGCTACGGCCCGGTGCACCTCTGGGGCTTCTTCAACCGCTGGGCGGGCCCCACCGGCCCCTGGCTGGAGTACCAGGGCGAGCGCAGCCTGTGGACCTCCTACGACGCGCGCACGCTCGACCTGGAGGCCGAGGGGGACCTGTCCTTCCAGACCGGCGCGGTCGCCCACCGGCTCAACCTGGGCGCGGGCTACCGCCACAAGCAGGTGGCCTGGGACTACCTGGTCGGCCAGGGCGAGCCCATCGCCGAGGACCACTACAACGCCTTCCTGCAGGACACCGCGCGGCTGGGCTGGCTGCGCCTCATCGGCTCGCTGCGGCTGGATCGCCACCCGCTGGTCGCGCTGTCCCGCACCATCTCTCCCCGCGGCGCCGCCATCCTGCGGCTGGCCGACCGCACCAGCGCGCGGCTCAACGTCGGCACCTCCTTCCGCAGCCCCAGCTTCATGGAGTCCTACCTGGAGCTGGAGCAGCCGACGGACGCCGACGGGCTCTACGTCGACACCCTGGGCAACACCGAGCTTCTGCCCGAGCGCATCTTCACGACCGAGGCGGGCCTGCACGACGCCTCCAGCCGCTGGCACGAGCTGGACCTCGCCCTGTACCTCAACCGGGTCACCGACCTGATCTACGTGACGGATCTGCGCCCCGAGGCGGGCCTGTTCGACCCCGACGACAACGGCTTCTCCGCCGGCTCGACGAGCTTCCAGAACCTGCCGCCGGTCTACACCGCCGTGGGCGGCGAGGTCGACGGCCGCCTGTTCCCCGTCGACGGGCTCGACCTGTACGCCAACGGCGCGGTGGAGCGCATCACCGAGGCCGAGGAGGGGGTGGCGGTGGTGGACGGATCGACCTCGCTGGTCAAGGGCAACCTCGGCGCCATGTACCGCAGCCCCTGGCGGATCGACGCCGCTGCCCACGTCCAGTGCCTCTCGGCACAGACCTGGCGGCTGCGCGAGTACGACGACCAGGGGCAGCTCGTGGTCGCCGAGGCGTCGATCCCTGCCCGCGCCGTCCTGGCCGCCGAGCTGGCCGCCCGCCCCTTCGCCGACGGGGCGCTGGAGCTGTCCCTGTCGGGCTGGAACCTGGGCGCGCTGGTCCAGGGCCAGGGCTTCCGAGAGCACCCCAAGGGCCAGCGCGTGGGTCCCCGGGTCTTCGGCTCCGCCACCTGGAGGTTCTGAGATGCGCCGCCGCACCCTGCACCCCCTGCCCGCCGCGCTCCTCCTGCCCCTGGCCGCCTGCGCCTGGACCCCGCCCCGCGATCCGGACGCCGCGGAGGTGGGCAACAGCCTTGCCGGCACCCTGGTCTACGGCGGCGAGCAGGCCCCCGGCGACGTGATCGTCCTGCTCTACGCCGCCGACGACCCGCCCCCGCCGCTGGGCACCGGCCGCCCCGTCGACTTCTCGACCGTGCCCGCCGCGCGCTTCACCGGCGAGGGCGCCGGCCTGCAGTCCGCGACCTGGAGCCTGGCCGACGTCCCCGACGGGCAGTGGCTGGTCAGCGCCCTGATGGACCTCGACGGGGACTTCCAGCCGCTGCTGAGCAGCCAGGCGGGCGCCACCTGCGGTGACGTCGCCGGCGGCCACCTGGCCGACCTGGTCACCGGCGAGCCCGGCGTGGTCGAGGTCGGCGGCGGCGAGCTGCTCGACGACCTGACCCTGGTGCTGGCCCGCACGATGCCGATCGAGCGGCCGGCCTTCACCCTGGCTGCCGGCGCGCTGTCGCAGGTCGACGCGGCCCTGGCCTTCGCCGACCCCGCGGACGATGGCGAGATCTTCACCGTGCAGAGCACGGCCGTGTCGACCGGGACCCTGTCGCTGACCGGGCCCTTCGACGGGACCGACGCCTGCGACACGGCCTTCTGGGTGCACTTCGTCGACGAGGACGGCGACGGCCAGGCCGACCCCCACCCCGAGCCGAGCTACGCGGCCATGGGCCTGCCCATGGCCTGGCCGCGGCTGTACCTGGAGTACCTGGGCGAGACGCTGGTGCCGGGGGAGCGCTGGGTGGCCGAGGCGGTCGTGGACCCGCTGCTGCAGGATGCCTACGGCGGCGCCGTGCCGCTGGGGGTGGCGACCCCGCTGACCTCGCTGCGGGTCGCGTTCGTGCCGGCGGCGCTGCACCTGCAGGCGGACGGCAGCAGCGAGGTGGTCAGCGCCCCGGACCTGCCGGTCGGGCCGTGGTCGGTGACCGTGGTGGCCGAGACCGGCCAGACCTGGACCCTGCCCAACGACCTGGCGACGGCGACCAGCGCCGACCCGGCCTTCGACCCGGCGAGCCAGGGCGCGGCCCTGGAGCTCCAGTAGAGACGGTCCGGGACGGCCGCAGCCTTGACGATGGGCCGGCCGCGCGACTACCTGGGGGCGATGTCCACCGAGGTCCCGCTCCCGTCCGCGGATCTGCTCGCGCTCGCCGCCGAGTGCGAGGTGGACTTCGTGCGCGCGGGGGGCCCGGGCGGCCAGCACCGCAACAAGCGCTGCACCGGCGTGCGCCTGCTGCACCGTCCCACCGGCGTCACGGCCCAGGCGACCGAGCGGCGCTCCCAGGCCCGCAACCTCCAGGTCGCGCTGGAGCGCCTGGCCGACCTGCTCCGGGTCCGCGCCCACGTGCCGACCCCCCGCCGCCCGACCCGCCCCTCGGCGGGCGTGCGGCGGCGCCGGCTGGAGGGCAAGCGCCACCGCGGCCAGGTCAAGACCATGCGGCGCGCCCCGGCCGAGGACTGAGGCCCTTGGGCGCCTGGACGGGCCTGCTCTTGCTGGGGCTGTCGGGGCCGGCCCGCGCCGACGACATCGCCGACCGGCCGCAGGTCTGCGTGGCCCAGTGGGCCCGCCCGACCGACCGCTGCGCCTGGAGCGAGCCCCTGGTGGTCCGCGCATCGGGCCGCAACGCGGAGACCGCGCGCAAGAACGCGGTCGCGCGCCTGCGGCTGGCCCTGGGCGACCTGGTCCGCGCCGCCGGCCTGGACGCCGAGGGGACCATGGCCGAGGTGCACCTGGTGGAGCTGGCCGAGTGCGCGCGGGTGCCCGACAGCGACATCCAGGTCGCGTGCATCGCCAGCCCCGCCCTGGCGGTCGAGGCGCTGTGCTTCGCCGAGCTGCCCCCGTCGGACTGCTGGGCGCTCAGCCCCAGCTCCTGGCAGGGCCTGGGCTGGCAGGCGGCCGAGGATGCCCGGTACGGCGTCTGCAAGCAGGCGCTCGTCCAGGCGGCCGAGCGCGTGAGCTCGGAGGCCGAGCTGCTGCGCTGCCGGGCGCGGTGCCCGGCCGAGGTGGTCGTCCGGTGCAGCGCACCCTGATCGGCGCCGCCGGGCGCCTGGAGTCCTGAGATGGGCTGGTTCTCCCGCGCCCGCACGCAGTACGAGGCGCTCGTCGCCCGCTACGGCAAGGTGGCGATCATCACCTACTTCAGCATCTTCTTCTCGGTGCTGTTCGGCTTCTGGCTGGCCATCCTCTCGGGCGCGGACCTGGCGGGCGGGCTGGCCTCCCTGGGGCTGGACACCCGCTCGGCCACCAGCCGCTCGGGCACCTTCGTGGTGGCCTACGGCTTCACCAAGCTGACCCAGCCCGTCCGGATCGCCGCGACGGTCGTCCTGACTCCGCTGATCGCGCGCTTCGTCGGCCGCGCCCCGGCCCCCCACCTCCCCGCGGAGCCGCCCGCCGAGGGCTGAGGTCGCTCAGGACGCGTCGAAGCGGCTGAACTCCATCACGAACTGGCCGCGGCCCCGGGTCAGGCTGCGCAGGTCGGTGGTGTAGCCCAGCAGGCCGACCAGGGGGCACTCCCCGGAGATGGTGGTCGTGCCCATGTCGCTCTCCTGGCCCGAGATGCTGGCCTTGCGCGACTGCAGGTCGCCGAGCACCGCGCCCATGTTCTCGTCGGGCACGGTCACCTCGACCTTCATCAGGGGCTGGAGCAGGCAGCCGCCGGCGTTGACCAGGGCGGCGCGCACCGCCTGGGCGACCGCGATGCGCAGGGCCTGGGCGGTGCTGCCGGTCTCGTAGAGCTGGACCTCGACCACGCGGACGTCCAGGTCCTGCAAGGGGGCGCCTTCCAGCGGGCCGCCGCCCAGGCTGTCCTGCGCGCCGGCGCGGATGGCGATGGCCTGGTCGGCGTTGGGCACCACGCCCTCGGGCAGGATGCGGGGCTCGACCTTGACCTTGATGCCCTCGCCGCGGGCCAGCGGCCGGACCTCGGCCACGGCCCGGGCCCGCATGGTGACCTCCTTGCCGTCGGGGAAGGTGATGGTGCGGTCCAGGTCGACCTCGCCCCGGCCCTTGGCCAGGACGGTCTCCCGCGACATCACGCGCGGCGTGCCGGCCCGGATCTTCAGGCCGAACTCGCGCGCGATGCGCTCGAAGACGATCTGCAGGTGCAGCTCGCCCATGCCCTTGAGGATGCGCTGGCCGGTGTCCTTGTCCTCCTCGAAGCGCAGGGTCGGGTCCTCCTCGCAGACCTTGCCCATGACGTCGAGGAACTTGTCCTCGTCCTTGCTGGACTCCGGCTCCACCGCCAGGCCCAGCACCGGCTCCTTGAGGTCGATGGACTCCAGGAGCACCTCGTGCTCCGGGGTGCAGATCGTGTCGCCGGTCGTCGCCCACCGCAGGCCGGCCAGCAGCACGATCTGCCCGGCGCTGGCCTCGTCGATGCGCTTCTTGCTGGCGCTGTCGACGTCGAAGACGCGGGCCACCCGCTCCTCGGTGTCCTTGCCGCCCAGCCGGATCTTGTCGCCCGGCTGCAGCTTGCCCCGGTAGATGCGCACGAAGACGTGGCGGCGGCCCTCCCAGAGCTGGACCTTGAAGGCCAGCGCCGCCAGCGGGCCGTCCGGCGTCATCTCGACGATCTCGTGGCCTTCCTCGCTGTCCTCGGCGAAGCCCGGGCGGCGCGCGATGGCGGCCGGCCGCTCCAGCGGGGCGGGCAGCAGCTTGAGCACGCCGTCGAGCAGCGGCTGCACGCCCCGGTTGCGCAGGGCCGAGCCGCCGAAGAAGGGGTGGATGCGGCCGGCGATGGTCAGCTTGCGCAGGGCGGCCCACAGCCGCTCGGGCGGGATGTCGGCGCCCTCCAGCACCGCCTCTTCCAGCTCGGGGTCGGCTTCGGCCGCGGCCAGGAGCATGCTCTCGCGGTGCGTGGCCAGGGTGTCCTGGTGGTGGTCGGGCACCGGGCCCACCTCGACCTGCTCGCCCTTCTCGCCGCCGAAGACCCAGAAGCGCTGCTCGACCAGGTCGATGACCCCGTCGTCGACGGGCACGCAGACGGGCACGGGCGTGCCACGCAGCCGCCGCTCCAGCGTCTGCATGCAGCGCTCGTAGGAGGCGCCGGGCCGGTCCATCTTGTTGACGAAGATCAGGCGAGGGATCTGGAAGCGGCTGGCCTGGCGCCAGACGGTCTCGGTCTGGGGCTCCACCCCGCGCACGGCGTCCATGACGATGACGGCGCCGTCGAGCACCCGCATGGCGCGCTCGACCTCGATGGTGAAGTCGACGTGCCCGGGGGTGTCGACCACCTGGATGAGGTGGTCGCGCCACGGGCACTTGGTCACCGCCGCGGTGATCGTGATGCCGTGCGCCTTCTCCTCCTCCATCCAGTCCATGTGGGCAGCGCCGTCGTGCACCTCGCCGATCTTGTGGGAGGCGCCCGTGTAGAACAGGATGCGCTCGGTCAGCGTCGTCTTGCCGGCGTCGATGTGGGCGGCGATGCCGATGTTGCGGACGTTCGAGAGGTCAGCCTGGCTGGCCATGGCGGGCTCCGCGGCAGGGGAGGGGAGGGGGCGCCGGTCTAACCCCTCCGGCTCCGGCGGCGCGAGGCGAGCAGCGCGAGCAGGCCCGCCGCCAGCCCCGATCCCGCGGGCCCGGGGAGGGCGCCCCCGCTGGCGCACCCCCCGCAGGTGCCGCCATCGTCGTCGTCGTCGTCGTCGGGCCGACCCCCGTCCCCGCCGGTTGCGCCGCCGTCCCCGGTGGCCCCGCCGTCGCCGGTCCCTCCGTCCCCGGTCCCTCCGTCCCCGCTGTCCTGCCCGCCGCCGCCGTCGCCCAGGCCGCCGTCGCCCAGGCCACCGTCGGCGCCGCCGTCCGGCCCGCCCGAGTCCCCCCCGCCCTCCTCGACGTCGGCGCCGCCCCACTCGGTGGACAGCAGCCCGTCGCGGTCGCCGTCGATGGCGTCCAGCGCCGCGATCACGTCGGGCAGGGGGCCGATCTCGCCGCCGCTGCCCTGCGGGCGACCGGTCGCGATCAGCAGCGCGCGCAGCGTCTCGGGGGGCAGCGGCGCCCCCAGGCGGCCCCGCGCGTAGTCCTGGACCAGGGCGGCGGCGACCGTGACGATGGGGCTGGCGCCCGAGGTGCCGCCGAAGGCGGCGGTGTACTGCTGGTCGGTGTCCCCGTCGATGCGGGCCAGGTCGCCGTAGCCCAGGGTGACGATGTCGGCGCCCCAACCCTGCAGGTCGACCCGGCTGCCGTAGGTGCTGAAGTAGATGCAGTCGTGCCGGGTGTCCGCGGTGCCCGCCCCGACCAGGATGGCGCCGGAGTCGCCCCAGGCCAGGTAGTTCGTGGCGTACCAGGTGCTGTCCAGGTCCTCGGCGCCGTTGCCGGCGGCCCCGACCACCACCACGCCGGCGTCCACGGCGGTCCGGGTCACGGTCCACACGTTGGGGTCGAGCTCGGCGGGGCCGTAGCTGCCGCCGGGGCGTGTCACCATCTGCATCTCGAGCAGCACCACGTCGCCGGGCGCGCTCAGGGCCGCGGCGCTGGTGATCGCCGTCGCCCGCCGGCTGCCCTCGCCGTCGGTGTACTCGGGGAAGGTGGCGATCTCGGCGTCGAAGGCGCCGCCGGTCACGCCGTAGCCGTTGTCCGGGGCCGTGAGCTGCCCCATGACGGCGGTGCCGTGCTCGTCCCAGCCGTAGTCCGCCACCCACGAGGGCACGACCTGCCCCTCCTCCAGGTGCAGGTCCTTGTCGACCAGGTCCTCGTGGCTGCCCTCCCAGCCGTACTCGACGTCGGAGATCCGGACGCGGGCGCCGGTGAGCCCCTCGTCCCAGGCCAGCCAGGCGCCGATGCCGGGATCGGCGTCGAGGTAGCCCTGCTGGGCGCTGTAGTCGGGCGTGGGCGTGCCGAGATCCCCCGGCGGCGGAGCCGCGGAGAGACCCGGCGGCGGGGCGCCGAGGGCTTCGACCCAGGCGTACTCGACCTCGGGCAGGGCCTGCAGCGCCTGGCCCACCCGCAGCATCGCCGCGGCGTCGGTCGGGCCGTCGACGATCAGCATCCCCTGCAGGTCGGCGGCCGCCCGCCCGGTGCCGGCCTGGGCCCGGGCGCGCAGGCCCTCGATCCGCTGGGGGTCGAGCGCGATCAGCGGGCGGAAGCGCAGGCCCTCGGCCGCCGCCAGGGCACGCAGGGCTGACAGGTCGGCGCCCGCCTCGCTGTGCAGGTCGCCCCCGACCGCGCGGCCCCGCAGCTCGTCGCGCAGCTTGACCGTCAGGCGGTGGCCGGGGGAAGGCGCGCCCGGCAGGGTCGCCGCGTGCAGGACCATCGGGGGCAGCGGCTCGCGGGGGGCCAGCGGCGCCGCGAGGGTGGGGGCGCCGACCAGGAGCAGGGGCAGGAGCACGGGACCTCCGGGGGCGCAGGGTAGCGCGGCCGGCGCGCCCCCGCGGCGCATCCGGGATAGGGGCCGCCGCCCCGCGACGGGCAGCCTGCGATCAGGCCGGAGGACATATGGGCGGCATCCTGCTCCTCGAAGACGGGCGCAGCTTCTCGGGAGAGGCCTTCGGGGCCCCGGGGACCCTGGTGGGCGAGGTGGTCTTCAACACCGCGATGTCCGGCTACCAGGAGGTGCTGACCGACCCCAGCTACTGCGAGCAGATCGTGGTCATGACCACCTCGCACGTCGGCAACACCGGCGTGAACGAGGAGGACCCCGAGAGCGAGCGGGTCTGGGTCAACGGCTTCGTCGCCCGCGACTTCAGCCGCAAGCACAGCAGCCACCGGGCCAGCGACGGCCTGGACCGCTACCTGCGCAAGGCGGGGGTGCCGGCCGTCCAGGGCATCGACACCCGGGCGCTGGTCCGCCACATCCGCGAGCGGGGCGCGATGAAGGCGGTCATCTCGACCGACGGGACGCCGGCCGAGGCCCTCTTCGAGCGCCTGGAGCGCTGGCCGGGCATGGCCGGCCGGGCCCTGGCGACCGAGGTGGGCACCCGCTCCTCCTACGTGCTCTGCGACCCGCCCTCGCCCCGCGCCCACGTCGCGGTCGTCGACGGCGGGATCAAGCGCAACATCCTGCGCATCCTGCAAGGCAGCGGCTGCAAGGTGACGGTCCATCCCATCACCGCCACCTGGCAGGAGTGGTCCGAAGGCGCCGACGTGGTCTTCTTCAGCAACGGCCCCGGCGACCCCGCCGCCCTGCCCCAGGTCATCGACCAGGTGCGCGCGGGCCTCGGCCAGAAGCCCATGGTCGGCATCTGCCTGGGCCACCAGCTGCTGGGCCTGGCCGTCGGCGCCACCACCTACAAGCTCAAGTACGGGCACCGCGGGGCCAACCACCCCGTCGCCGACCTGCTGACGGGCCGCGTCGAGATCACCAGCCAGAACCACGGCTTCTGCGTGGACGAGCCGAGCCTGTTGGCCGCCGGTGGCCAGGTGACCCACCGGCACCTCAACGACAAGACGGTCGCCGGCTTCCAGCACGACGGCCACCGCGTCATGTGCGTGCAGTTCCACCCCGAGGCCAGCCCGGGGCCGCACGACAGCCAGGGCCTGGTGGAGCGCTTCCTGCGCTACGCGGGGGTCTGACCCCGGCGGGCCGCGCCGTCGGCCGTGCAGGCGTCAGTGGTGCATGCGGTCGTAGGCGGCGCGGATGTCGGCCAGCAGGCCCTTGATCTCGTCGCCGGCCTCGGCGGCCGTGTCCTCCAGGCGGGCGCGCAGCCGCTGCCAGCGGCCCTCGGCCTTCTCCCACTCCTCGCGGGCCTCCATCTTGCCCAGCTTCACCTGGAGCATGAGCTGGTCCCGGAGCTGGGCCAGGGCGTCGACCTCGTGGTGCAGCGAGGGGTTGCGCAGCTCGGCGCGGGCGAGCCAGGCCTGCAGGCGCAGGTCGTCGCGCAGCTGCTCGCTGGCGCGCACGGGGGGGGGGGTGTCGGTCGGGTCGTGTCCGGGTCGCATGGTGACCTCCTGCCGGGATGCTGGGGACCGGGTGGTCGCGGGCAATGCAGGTGCGACGATCCGGATCGGCGTCCCGGTGGTCGGGGCGCCCCTTGCCCTGGCCCTGCGCGGTGTCCAGGGTAGCTGACCGCTGGTCAGTTCCTCCCCCGCCGAGGTCGCCGTGCCCATCCCCCGCCTGCAGCTCGTGATCTTCCTCGGCGTGCTGATGACCCTCGCCTCGGGCGTCACGGGCTGGCTGGCCTGGCGGCTGGTGGGCGTGCTGGACCTGCCCGCGCCCTGGCACGGGCTGGGCCTCGCGGCGGTGGTCGGCTGGATGGGGCTGGTGCTCGCGGGCATGGTGCTGCCGCGCCTGCTGGGCAAGGGGCCCGGCAGCGACGCGCTCGCGCGGGTCGCCTTCGCCAACCTGGGCCTGCTCTCCTTCGTGCTGACCGGGGTCGTGCTGCGGGACCTGGCCTGGCTGTCCTGGGACTTCTTCAGCGGCATCCCGGCCCTGGCGGCGGGGGCCGGGGCCGCGGGCCTCGACCAGGCGCTGCGGGCCTCGACGGTGGCCATCGTGGGCGGCAGCCTGGGCCTGGTGGCGCTGGGTTGGCGCAACGCCCGCGTCACGCCGGCGGTGCGCACGGTGGAGGTGCCGCTGCCCGGCCTGCCCGCGGCCCTGGACGGCTTCACCATCGCCCAGCTCTCCGACGTGCACGTGGGCCCCACCATCGAGGCGGACTGGCTCTCGCCCGTGGTGCTGCGGGTCAACGACCTGCGGGCCGACCTGGTCGTCATCACCGGCGACCTGGTCGACGGCAGCGTGGCCGACCTGGCCCGCCACGTCGCCCCGCTGGCGACGCTGGAGAGCCGGCACGGCACCTTCTTCGTCACCGGCAACCACGAGTACTACTCGGGCGCGCCGCAGTGGGTCGCCCACCTCGCCACGCTGGGCGTGCGGCCGCTGATGAACGAGCACGTGCTGCTCCGCCACGGCGAGGGCCGCCTGCTGCTGGCCGGCGTGCCGGACCACGACGCGGCCCGCATCCTGCCCGCGCACGCCCCCGACGTCGGCCGCGCCCTGGCCGGCGCCCCCGCGCGCGACGCCACCGTGCTGCTGGCCCACCAGCCGCGCAGCGCCCGCCTGGCCCAGGGCCACGGCGTCGACCTGCAGCTCTCGGGCCACACCCACGGCGGCCAGCTCTGGCCCTGGATGCACCTGGTCTGGCTGCAGCAGCCGATGGTGGCCGGCTTGCAGAAGCTCGGGGACCTGCTGGTCTACACCAGCCGCGGCACCGGCTACTGGGGCCCGCCCGTGCGCATCGGGGCGCCCTCGGAGATCAGCCGCCTGGTGCTGCGGAGCGCGCCGGCGCGGGGCTGAGGCCCGCCACCTCCTCAAACGCCGCCCAGGCCGCCGTGTCCGCGAGCAGCAGCTCGTTGTGCCCCGCGCCCTGGACCTCCACCAGGCGCGCGCCGGGCAGCACCACGGCCAGGTCGCGGCCGTGCTGCACGTCGATGAGGGTGTCCTCGGCGCCGTGCAGGACGAGCGAGGGGCAGGCGACGGCGGGGGCGAGTGCCAGCGAGTCGAAGCGGTCCCGCACCAGGCGGCGCACGGGCAGCCAGCCGTAGTGCTCGGCGGCGACGTCGACGACCGAGCGGAAGCTGCTCTCGACCACCAGGGCGCGGGGCGGCTCGCCGCGCCGGGACAGCTCGGCCGCCAGGCCGATGGCGACCCCGCCGCCCAGGCTCTTGCCCATGAGCACGACGTCCTGGGCGGCGTGGCTGCGGCGCGCCTCCTGCCAGGCCGCGCGGGCGTCGGCCCGCAGGCCCTCCTCCGAGGGGCTGCCGGTGCTGCCGGGGTAGCCCCGGTAGTTGACGTGCAGCACCGCGGCGCCCGCCTGGACCAGCCGGGCGGCCCGGTCCGGGTCGCCGCCCACGCTGGCCCCGTTGCCCGAGAAGTACAGGACCAGCACCGGGCCCTGCCCCTGGCGCCAGCCGTACAGGCGCTCGCCGTCCTCGGTCCGCACCTCGACCACCTGCGCGCCCCGGTCTGCCGCCAGGGCGTCGAGCACCGCGCGCTCCACCCGCGGCGCCGGGAAGAGGATGCCGCGCTGCAGGCCGGCCATCCCCAGCACCACCAGCCCGTAGACCAGCAGCGGGAAGAGGGCCAGGCGCAGCAGGCCGGAGCGGCTCATCCGCCGACCGCCGCCACGACCACGCCCACCAGGCCCGCGCAGCCGGCCAGCAGGCCGCTGCCCAGCAGCACGGCGAGGGCCGTCCAGCGCCGCCCCAGGGCCAGCAGCACCCAGCCCGCCAGGGTGGCCAGGGGCCAGGCCACCAGGGTCGTGCCGGCGAAGGCGACGAAGGCCAGGTTGTCGGGGTGGCTGCCCAGGCTGGCCGCCCCCTCGGCCACCAGCAGCAGCAGCACCGGCACGGTCGGCACCAGGGCCAGGGTGCTGGCCAGCAGCAGCAGGCCGACCAGCAGGGACGGCAGCACGGAGCGGCGCGGGGCGGACTCGGACATGGGACCTCCGAGGGCGGCAGCCTACGTGGGAGGAGGCGCGGGCGCGCTCAGCGCTCCAGGTCTCCCTGTCCCACGACCGGCGCGGTGGCCCCGGGCACCCACAGCTCGCAGCGGCCCTCCAACTCGTCCGCGTCGCGGGTGCCCTCGAAGGACAGGTCCAGGTCGCCGTCCTGCGAAGGGATGGTCAGCGTGAGCAGGGCCGCGTCCAGCGTGTGCTCGCCGTGCAGGTCGACGTCGTAGACGCCCTCGCTGGGCAGCGTCACCCGCGCCTGCCCCTGGATCCGCCGCCCCAGGTCGGAGGCGATCCACAGGTCGAGGAAGATCTCGTCCCCGTACTGCCCGTCGCTCATGTCGCAGGAGCCGGTCCACGCGCCCTGCATGCCGCCGGCGCAGCCGCCAAGGGCGAGGTGGAGCGGGAGGAGGACCCCGCTGGCGAGGAGAGAGGCGCGCACGCCCCCACCCTATCCGGCCGCCCCCGGTTAGTCCCCGGCGCCTCGGTCCGGCCCCGCCGCCCCGGGGATCCCGCCCCCCCGCCCAGGCCCCGCCATGCCTCGCCGCACCGACCTCCAGACCATCCTCGTCATCGGCTCGGGCCCCATCGTCATCGGACAGGCCTGCGAGTTCGACTACTCGGGCACCCAGGCCTGCAAGGCGCTGCGGGCCCTGGGCTACCGGGTCGTGCTGCTCAACAGCAACCCCGCCACCATCATGACCGACCCCGACGTGGCGGATGCCACCTACGTCGAGCCGCTGACGGTGGACTTTGCCCGCCAGGTCATCGCCCGGGAGAAGCCCGACGCCATCCTGCCGACGGTCGGCGGGCAGACCGGCCTGAACCTGGCGATCGCCCTGCACGAGGCCGGAGTGCTGGCCGAGCACGGCGTCGAGCTGATCGGCGCCCGCCCGCAGGCCATCGCCGTCGCCGAGGACCGCCAGCGCTTCAAGGACTGCATGCTGGAGCATGGCCTGACCGTGCCGGCCTCGGGGACCGCGACGACGCTCTCCGAGGCCGAGGCCCTGCTCGAGCGCGTCGGCCTGCCCGCCATCGTGCGCCCCTCCTTCACCCTGGGCGGCGAGGGCGGCGGCATCGCCTACAACAAGGACGAGTTCCGCGACATCGTCACGCTGGGCCTGGAGCTGTCGCCCGTGCACCAGGTCCTGGTCGAGCAGAGCGTGCTCGGCTGGAAGGAGTTCGAGCTGGAGGTCATGCGCGACCTCAAGGACAACGTCATCGTCGTCTGCTCCATCGAGAACTTCGACCCGATGGGCGTGCACACCGGCGACTCGATCACCGTCGCGCCCGCGCAGACCCTGACCGATCGCGAGTACCAGGCGCTGCGCGACCAGGCGCTGACCGTCATGCGCGCCGTGGGCGTCGAGACCGGCGGCAGCAACGTGCAGTTCGCCGTCAACCCCAGGGACGGCCAGATCCACATCGTCGAGATGAACCCCCGGGTCAGCCGCAGCAGCGCCCTGGCCAGCAAGGCCACCGGCTTCCCCATCGCCAAGATCGCCGCCCAGCTCGCCGTCGGCATGACGCTGGACGAGATCGACAACGACATCACGCAGAAGACGCCGGCCTGCTTCGAGCCCGTGCTCGACTACACCGTGGTCAAGATCCCCCGCTGGAACTTCGAGAAGTTCCCCGGCGCCGACCGCACGCTGGACACGCGGATGAAGGCGGTGGGCGAGGTGATGGGCCTGGGCCGCACCTTCGAGGAGGCGCTGGGCAAGGCCATCGCCAGCCTGGAGGGTGGCTGGCCCGACGCCAGCGCCTGGGACGACCAGACCCTGCGCGAGCGGCTGGCGATCCCGACTCCCGACCGGCTGGCCGCCGTCTTCGAGGCGCTGCGCCGTGGCATGGACGAGAGCGACATCCACGCGCTCACCCGGATCGACCGCTGGTTCCTCTCGCGCATCCGCGACATGGTGGCGGTGGAGCTGCAGCTCGACGGCCGCTTCCTCTCCGAGGTGAGCGACAGCGAGCTGCGGCGCGCCAAGCGGGCGGGCTTCACCGACGCCTGGCTGGCCGACATCCTTGGCACCACCGAGCAGGCCGTGGCGGCGCGTCGCCGCGAGGACGGGGTGCAGCCGGTCTACAAGCGGGTGGACACCTGCGCCGCCGAGTTCGAGAGCCACACGCCCTACCTGTACAGCACCTACGAGGACGAGGACGAGGCGGGCGACGAGGAGCGTGCCCGCGTCATCATCCTGGGCAACGGCCCCAACCGCATCGGCCAGGGCCTGGAGTTCGACTACTGCTGCTGCCACGCCGCCTACGCGGTGGCCCAGGCCGGCCTGGTCAGCGTGATGGTCAACTGCAACCCCGAGACGGTCAGCACCGACTACGACACCAGCGACAAGCTGTACTTCGAGCCGGTGTCGGCCGAGCACGTCCAGGCGATCCTCGCCCGCGAGCAGCCCCGCGGCGTGATCCTGCAGTTCGGCGGCCAGACCCCGCTCAAGCTGTCGCACCGCATCGGGCCCATCCTGGGCACCAGCGCCGACGCCATCGACCTGTGCGAGGACCGCGAGCGCTTCAACAAGCTGCTGTCGACCCTGGACATCCGCCAGCCGGAGGGGGCGATGGTGCTGACCCGGGAGGAGGCCTTCGCCGCCGCCGCCCGCATCGGCTTCCCGCTGCTGGTGCGCCCCTCCTACGTGCTGGGCGGCCGGGCGATGAAGATCTGCTACGACGAGGCCGACTTCCAGGCGGCCCTGGCCGAGGCCTTCGAGGTCAGCGAGCGGCACCCCGTCCTGCTCGACCGCTTCCTGGAGGGGGCCGTCGAGTACGACGTCGACGCGATCTGCGACGGCGACGACGTGCACGTGGCCGGCATCATGGAGCACATCGAGGAGGCGGGCGTGCACTCGGGCGACAGCGCCTGCGTGGTGCCGCCGGTGGACCTCACGCCCGAGCTGGCGCGGCAGATGATCGACGCCACCGTGCGCATCGGCCAGCGCCTGGGGGTGGTGGGCCTGATGAACGTGCAGATGGCGGTGCTGCGCGAGGGCACCGGCCCCGCCGAGGTCCACGTCATCGAGGTCAACCCGCGCGCCTCGCGCACGATCCCCTACGTGAGCAAGGCGACCGGCGTCCCCCTGCCGGCCCTGGCGACCCGGCTGTGCCTGGGCGAGACGCTGGCCAGCGTGGGGCTGCAGCCCGACCAGGTGGGCGGCCCGGTGCGCGAGAGCCTGATGGGGCGCGCCGGCTTCCACTACGTCAAGGCGCCGGTCTTCCCCTGGCGGCGCTTCACCGTGCAGGACGTCGTGCTGGGGCCCGAGATGCGCTCGACCGGCGAGGTGATGGGGGTGGGCCGCAGCTTCGGCGAGGCCTACGCCAAGGCCCTGCTGGCGGCGGGCATGAAGCTGCCGGACAAGGGCGGGGTCTTCCTGTCGGTGCGCGACGACGACAAGCCGCACCTGCCGGACATCGCCGGGCCGCTGTACGCCATGGGCTTCCAGCTCATGGCGACGGGCGGCACCTGGCGGGCCCTGCAGGCCGCGGGCATCCCCGCCGAGCTGGTCTTCAAGGTGCGCGAGGGGCGCCCCGACATCGTCGACCACGTGCGCAACGGCGCCGTACAGCTCATGATCAACACGCCCATGGGCAAGAAGGGCGTGTACGACGAGGCGGCGATGCGGCTGGCCGGCCTGCGCTTCGGCGTGCCCTGCATCACGACCCTGCGGGCCGCGCGCGCGGCGGTGGCGGCGATCCGCTCGCTGCGGGCGCGGGAGCTGAAGGCGGTCAAGCTCCAGGAGCTGCCGCCGGTCCCCCGCGCGGGCTGAGCGGGGTGCGCACCCTCTTCGTCGGCGACGTGCACGGCTGCGCCGCGGAGCTGGACCTGCTGCTGGAGCGGGCGCGGCCCGACCGCCTGGTGATGGTGGGGGACCTGTTCACCAAGGGACCCGACGCGCCGGGAGTGTGGGCCCTGCTCCAGGCCTGGCGCGCCGAGGCCGTCCTGGGCAACCACGACGACCTGCTGCTGCGCAAGCCCGAGAAGGCGGCGGGGCTCGGCCTGCCCCCGGCGGCCCTGGACTGGGTCCGGGCCCTGCCGTTGTCGCTGTCGGGGTCGGGGCCCCTGGGCCCCTGGCTGGTCATCCACGCCGGCGTGCACCCCGAGCGGGGCCTGGCCGGCACCAGCCGGGACCAGGCCCTGGTCATGCGCCGCTTCCCCGACGACAGCACGGCGGACCACCCCTACTGGTGGCAGCGCTGGGCGGGCCCGCCGCTGGTGATCTACGGCCACGACGCGGTGCGCGGCCTGCAGGACCACCGCCCGCACAGCCTGGGGCTCGACACCGGCTGCGTCTACGGCGGCGCGCTGACGGGCTTCGTGCTGGAGACGGGGGAGATCCTGTCGGTGCCGGCGCGCCGGGCGTGGCGCCCGGTGGAGGGGCCGCCGCCAGGGCGGGTCTAGGGTCAGCCCTCCTGGGTGGGCAGGTCGCCCATGGCGTCCAGGCGGGGGTCGGCCAGGATGGCCCGGCGCACCGTGGTGGCGAGCTGCTCGGCGGAGAAGGGCTTGGGCAGGCGCAGCCAGTCCGGATCCAGGGCGGCGGCGTGCTGGGGGATGAAGCCGCTGACGATGACGACGCGCAGGCCGTCGAGCCGTTCGCAGAGGTGGTGGGCCAGGGCCACGCCGTCTTGTCCGGGCAGGACCACGTCGGACACGAGCACGTGGGGACGCAGGCCCTGCTCCACGGCCTCGCGGGCGGCCTCGGCCGAGGCCACCGCGGTGACCTGGTAGCCCCGGGTCTGCAGCTCGGCCCGGATCGACTCGCGGATCTCCTCGTCGTCCTCGACCACCAGGACGACCTGGCCGACCGGCGCACGGTGGTTGACGACCGAAGGGGAGACGGGGCTCACGCTGGGCAGCAGGATGGTGAAGCGGGTGCCCGGGCGGTCGCCGACCGATCCCGTGCGGGCGTCGTCCAGCGTGATGCGTCCGCCGTGCTCGCGGACGACGCGCGCGACGACGCTCAGGCCCAGGCCCGTGCCCCGGCCCTCGCCCTTGGTGGTGAAGAAGGGCTCCCAGATCGCCGCGCGGATGCTGCTGGGGATGCCGGGGCCGTCGTCTTCGACCTCGATGCGCACCCCGGCGGGCAGGCCGTCGGCGCGGAAGGGGCCGACCCGCACGCGGATCGTCCCACCCGCCGCGGCGAGCGCGTCCCGGGCGTTCACCAGCAGGTTGAGCACCGCCTGCTCCAGGTCGTCGGAGGAGCCGA
>JAKLKF010000137.1 GCA_023150805.1 Myxococcota bacterium
AGCGAGCGCCTGGAGGGCGGCCAGGCCGTGACCTGGACGGTGCGCCCCGGCGACACGCTCTCGGGCATCGCCGCCGCCACCCTGGGCTCCCCCACCGCCTGGGACCGCCTGCTGGCCGAGAACGCCGACCAGCTCGCCAGCGCCTGGGACCTGGAGCCCGGCCAGGTGCTGCGCATCCCCGCCCAGGCCACCGGCTCCCTCCAGGAGAGCAGCTTCGTGGTCGAGCTGGCCTACAAGGTGCCCGGCGACCCGCTGGGCCTGCTGGGCAGCCGCCAGGTCCAGCTCCCCGGCCTGGACGTCGACGTCGTCTCGGTCACCTGGCACCTGTACACGCCCCAGGCCCTGGCCCCCCTGGGCTTCCAGGCCAACCTCACCCAGGTCAGCGGCCTGCGCTACGACCCCTTCCGCCGGGCCGGCCAGTTCCTGCGCCGGGCGCTGACCCCTGGGAGCGCCTGGGCAAGCACTGCGTGGGCGGGCGGCGAGTACCAGAGCATCCTGTCCCAGCGCAAGCAGATCTGGCGGGACGAGAACATGACCCGCCAGGGCGGGCCCGAGCTGACCAGCGACTTCCCCTACGTCGGCGAGCTGACCCGCTTCCAGCGCCTGCTGCCCGGGCAGGAGACCCCCCGCATCCGCTACCGCTACGTCGACCGCGACGCGCTGCCCGCCGTCCGGCTGGGCGCCCTGGCCCTGGCCTTCGGCCTGACCGGCTGGCTGCTGCAGGCGCCGCGTGACCGCCGCCGCCAGGTCGCCCTCGCCCTGGGCCTGGTCCTGCTCCTGGGCGTCGCCCACACCGTGCTGGGGGTGCACCGCCGCGTCCTGTGGGGGGTCGACCTGGCCCTGGCCCTGGACGTGGCCCGCCACCAGGGCGGGTCCGCCTTCGCCGCCGCCCGCCGCCGCCTGGCCTCGCCCGGCGCCCTGCTCGACCTGCTGTCCTGGCGCAACCTGGCCGCCACCGTGGCCCTGGCCTTCGGCCTGCTGCTGCTGGGCGCCTTCCCCATGCTGCTCTCCAGCGCCGCCCTCGCCCTGCTGCTCGCCGCCCGGAGGCTCCGGTGATCCATCCCACGCTCTTGTCGATGGCGCTGCTCCTCTCCCTGGCCGGCTCCCCCTCCCACGCCGGCATGCTCGACGAGGACGTCGACTGGCACCGCCAGCGCGAGGCCGCCGCCGAGTCCAACTTCCAGGAGATCATGCAGGCCAACGAGGCCCCCACCCCCGCCGCGAAGCCCATGGACAGCCTGGGCTACGTCGACGGCACGGTCGCCGGCACCGCCGCCTCCCCCACCCTGCCCGCCGCCCCGCCGCCCCCCGGCGCCGATCCGGCCCAGGTCCAGGTCGCGCTCGCCCGCTGGGAGGCCGCGCGCCAGGCCCTGCAGGAGGCCGCCCGGGCCGAGGACCTGCTGCCCGAGCACCTGGTCGTGCTGGGCGCCAGCACCTACGAGGGGCGCGCCGTCTCGGGCGAGGGACAGGGGGGCGACGCCCTGCACCTGCGGCTCACCCTGCAGGCCACGCTCTACGGCGAGGGGCTGTGGAAGACGGTCCCCCTGGTCGGCGAGGAGGTCGTGATCGTCTCGGCCAGCGCCGGCGGCCGGCCCGTGTCTCTGTCCACGCGCAGCGGCTACCACGTGTGGGTGACCGACCAGCAGGGCGAGGTCTCCGTCACCCTGGACCTGCTGGTGCCCAGCCGCGGCCGAAAGGGCTCGCTCGAGTACGAGTTCCTGGCCGCGCGCACGCCGGTCACCCAGTTCCAGTGCGACTTCCCGACCGCCGGCCTGGAGCCCCGCCTGCGCGGCGCCGTGCAGGCCGATGTGACACCCGGCGGAGGCGGCACCCGCCTGTCCGCGCTGTTGGCCCCCACCAGCCGCGTGCACCTGGTCGGCTTCAAGGACATGGGCCAGGACGACGGCCGCCAGGCGCGGGTCTACGCCGAGTCCATGAGCCTGCTGTCGCTGGACGAGGGCAGCCAGGAGCTGTTCACCGTCATCCGCTACAACATCCTGTACGCCGGGCAGCGGCAGTTCGACGTCGCCCTGCCGCGGGGCACCAGCCTGGTCAGCGCCGACGGCGAGGGCGCCTTCCGCTACACGGTGCAGCCGGGCCCCGACGGCGAGGTGCTGCGCGGCGAGACCGCCTACCCCATCAGCGGCGCCTACGAGCTGAGCCTGCGCCTGCGCCGCCAGGTGGAGGAGGGCCAGGCCGCCGGCGAGCCCTTCGTGCTGGGCCTGCCCCGCAGCCTGGGGGTCGAGCGCGAGTACGGCTGGCTGGCCGCCGAGGTCACCGGCACGCTCAAGGTCGAGGAAGTCGCCCGCGAGGGGGCCCTGGCCGTCGACGCCCGCCAGCTCCCCTGGGAGATGGTCCAGAGCGCCGTGAGCCCCATCCTGCTGGCCTGGCGGACCCACGACGCCGACGCCACCGTCTCGCTGCGCGCCACCGCCCTGCCCGACGTCGAGCCCCAGGGCGCGAGCGTCGATCGCATCGTCGCCGACACGGTGCTGTCCGCCGAGGGCCAGGAGCTGACGGACCTGCGCATCACCTTGCGCAACCGCCTGCGCCACAGCCTGCGCCTGTCCCTGCCCGAGGGCGCCCAGGTCCGCTCCGCCCTGCTGGACGGCCAGCCCATCAAGCCCAGCCTGGCCGCGGACGGCGCGCTGCTGCTGCCCCTGCGCCGGTCGGCCCCCGCCGCCGGCGGCCTGCAGCCCTTCACCATCCAGGTCGTGCTCGAGCGCGCGGCCGGCGCTCCGCCCGTCGTGGGGCGCCTGGACCTGGCCCTGCCCGCCGTCGAGCTGCCCGTCTCGTCCCTGTCCTGGACCGCCTGGCTGCCCGCCCGCAGCCAGTACAGCGCCCTGCGGGGCGAGGTCGAGGCCCAGGTCCAGGCCGGCGAGGGCCAGTGGTTCCAGCCCGCGTGGCCTGCCGGGGGCGAGGGGATCGGCGGCGGCGAGGGCTCCGCCGGGACCGGCGGCCTGCTGGCCGGGGGGCAGGGCGCGGCCGAGGGCGGCACCATGCCCGTCAAGATCGAGGTCCCCCGCAGCGGCACGGCCCTATCGCTGAACCGCTACTGGGTGCCCGCCGGCGAGGCCGTCACCGCCACCACCTGGCACGCCCGCGGCTGGCTGCGCGCCCCGCTGGCCCTTCTCAGCGCCGGCCTGCTGGCCCTGGGCCTGGTCCAGGCCGCCGCCCCCGGCCCGCGCCGCCTGCCCCGCGCCGCCCTGGGTGCCCTGCTGGCCCTGGCCGCCACCGTCCTGGCCGGCCCCGGCCTGACCCTGCTGGCCGTCCTGGCGGGTCTGTCCACCATCGCCCTGCGCCAGGGCCTGCATCGGGCGCTGGTCCCCGCCCTGCGGGCCTGGTGGACCCAGCCGCGGGGGGAGAGCGCCTGGGCCAAGCGTGGCGTGCTGGACCGGCTGGGGCTGGTCATGGCCAGCGGGCTGGTGGGCCTGGTGGGCCTGGTGGCGCTGCTGCGGTGGATCAGCCTGGCGGGGAGCCCGTTGTAGGGGGGTACCTCTTCAAGGCGCCCAGGGGCGCGGCCACTCGCTGGACTGCGAGGAGAACCAGATGTTGATGGCATCGCCGATGCGGCTGCCGTACTCGACCTCTGGATCGTCCCGCCAGGCGTACTCCTCGGTCATGACCACGTCGTGCAGGCCGTCGCCGTCCAGGTCTTGATCGACGATGAGGTAGTCGCTGACCTCCCACCAGTCCGTGTACCATCGGTCCTTGATCTGCACGCCGTCCAGCCACTCGTAGGTGCCCTCCAGGGGGCCGTGGAAGAGGCGGAGGCCGGGGTATTCGTTCGGAGCGTGGCCAGAGCCTGTCGGGTCCACTTCCTGGCTGGCGAAGATGTCGAGCCAGCCATCGCCATCGACATCGCCCTTGGTAGTTACGGTGTCAGGGAAGAGTGCATGGTCACCCTCCCCGAGAATGGCCGCAATCGAGACACCTTCCAGGTCTACCGAGCCGAGAAGTGGTCCCGGAACCACCAGGAGCATCCCCACCAGCGGGTCCCCATCAACAGAGCTGCAGCTCGACGACACAACCAGGTCGTCGTAGCCATCTTGGTTGAGGTCGCCCCCTGAGCGGACGTCATCTCCGACACAGTCATCGCCTTTGCTCTCGCCTGATGACCCGATGATACGGCTCACCCTCGCATCCGCATCTTCGGCGCCTCGACTGGAAAGAATCGGCCCATCGAATACACGGATTACACCTTTCGATTGGGTTGAAAGGACAGCATCTGCCGCCACCACGTCGGAAACTCCATCTCCATTGTGATCGAATGAGCCCTGCAAGACAGGGGACCTGTAGAACCGATTGTTGCTCGCACGAATTCCCCCTCCGACCGTTGTTGACCACGCCGAGTCAACTGACACAAACGTGTCGGGGAGATCTGCAATGGCCAGACTCGAATCACCTTCGGGCGACGTTGTCCAGTCCAGGCGCCGCGCAATGTCACGAATACCATCGCCCGTGACATCGCCGACAGGATAGGGGCTGAAGTCAAGCTTGGTAGCGTCTGAAAGGGTAGACTTCTGGTCGCCAATCCAGTCCGGTTCAATAGACCACATGGCCGGATCGTCACCAGGACTGCCGACCCCCACCAAGAGCCAGTCTGCCACTCCGTCTCCATCCAGGTCCTCACCGGCGCCATGGCTGACGAAAACGTCGAGTTGCTGATCCTGCCACTCCTGGGAAGCGGAGGCGACCTCCTCAAAGACGGCCACTCCGTCCTCCCGACCGGTCAACTCCACCCGGACCAGGAAGTGGTGTGCAGTGTCGCTGGCGTCAACCCGAAGGACAGCCATGTTGATCGCGGACCCCTGGCCCGAAAGATCCGCGGGTTCCAGCATCGGTGCGCCCAGCCAAGCGGTTCGGGAACACGGGCGCAGGGCGTAGTCGCCCCGTCTCGTGGTTGGGAGATCCACCCCGTAGTAGTAGGTGTCGTAGTCCTTGCAAACCCCTGGGTCGGGTAGGACTCGAGGTTCCCCATCCGCCTCGATAGGAGTTTCGACAGCACCTGGTGCGCTTGTAGTCGTACAAGCCAGTCCGAGGATGAATGGGATCATCATCTCACCCTGGTGTCAAGGAGAAGTCGATGGCCTCTGGCGAGAGAAAAACCAGTGGCGGTTCACCTCGGGAAACCTCTACAGCACTTGCCGTTGTGGCTCCCGGAAACGGAAACAGCAGAGCCGGTATGGAACCGACCAGATCGTACTGTACGAGCCAGGTCTTTCGGCGCGCCTCCAGCTCTGGATCGCCATCGATCACCTCTTCTCCGTACGGGTTCTTCTGCGCCCATGCTTCGACATCCCCGGCCCACGGCTCCAGCCGCAGCACCCCGCCCAGGCTGCCCGTCGCCGACTGAAGCTCCACGCGGTGGGCGGTGGTGTCCGGCGCGGTGGGATCCACCATCAGCACGTAGGCCCAGGCCATCTCCCGGGTGTCGGTGGGTCCAATGCGGTCCACCGCGGGAGTTCGGAGCTCGAAGACCAGAACGGGAGACAGACCTGCGTTCGGGTCACCCCGTCGGGGCAGGATCATCGCGCTGCGGGCGGGGAGGGTCTCGGGCCACCGCAGGCGGACCGTCTCTGCGCCGCGCAGCAGAAGGGCGGCGCGGTGGAAGGCGAAGTAGGCCGGGCGGGCCGTGGTGCTCTGCGCAAGCGCGTCGCGCTCGTCTGGCTTTCTCCGAAGCCCGTTCCCTCCGTAGTCACCCGACAGCTCACACCAGGGCATCCATCCCGCCACCGATGCCCCTCCCGCTGTCGCGGCCAGCAGGCGCCTCCACACCTCGCCGGCCTGGAATGCCTCTGCTTCCTCCTCCGTCACGTCGCCCGGCGCCCTGCCCGGCGCGACCTGGTAGCCCTTGCCCCGCTGGCCGCTGGCGCTGGACTCGGTCACCGTCACCTTGCCGTCCAGGCCCAGGTCCTCCAGGATGCCGACCACCTCGGCCACCTCGGTCATCAACCAGGCGGCGTGCAGGGGGCCGACCTCGGCCTTCTCCGTACCTACGGCCACCTCTGCCCGCAGCTCGAAGTGGTACCAGTGCAGGTCGACCCCCCCCACCACATCGTCGAGCGGGGGCAGGTCCAGGACAGGGGTGGGAATGCCGCCGCCCAGCCCGCCCTCGCCCCGCAGCAGGCTCCAGACCCGGTCGATGTGCTCGGCCAGGGTCTGCAGGAATACCCGCTTCCACGGCCAGCACAGCGGCGACCAGGTGAGCGCGGGCGCCTTGGGGGAGGGGCCGACCGGGTCCGACGCCGCCACGCTCGCCAGGCCCGGCAGGAACAGGCACCGTTCGGGCAGTTCAACCCCGGCCGCGGCGAAGCCGTCCAGGAAGCCCAGCGCCGCTGAGACCCAGCCCAAAGCCCAGATGCGAGCGGTTTCGACCACGTCGTCCGCGCCCGACTCAGGGGTGGCGACGCAGCGCACATCGGCCTCGTTGAACAGCTCGATGCCCTCCAGCACGCCTGCCAGGGAGAACGCGGCGCGGTCTGACTCCGACAGGGGGCTGCCGTCGGGGCTCAAGGGCTGCCCGGCCTTCACCGCAGCCTCAGCCTGGAGCAGCAGGTTCGCGCAGGCCCGCGCCATGGCCCGCACAGCCACCCGCTTGAAGGACACGGACAGGTCCAGGCTGCACAGGTGGTAGCGGAGGTTGCGGCGGGCTGTCGGGTTCTCCTCCGCCAGGGCGAGGAAGGTCGGGTCAAAGTGGTCCCGGCTCCAGTACTGCCGCAGCACGGACCGCATTCGTGGCGGGTTGGGGTGAAGCGCCGAACCGGAGCCGCTCAACAGGTCGTCGAAGCCCAGGTCCTCGGACAGGTAGACCACACCCGCCGCGTCTTCACCCCCCTTCTCATCGGCGCTGTCCAGGGTCCGCTCGGAGCCCCCGCCCAGCGTCAGGAAGGTGAAACGCAGCCGCAAGCCCTGGCGCCAGGCGTTGCCCAGCAGATCGGCGAAGCGCTCGACGTTGGTGGCCAGGTCGGGCCGCGGACCGTCCAGGATGTAGCGTGGTGAGTTCGTCCTCATCGGCCGGCACGGGGGTGCGACGGAGCGGGTCGTCCCAGGCCACCAGGTGGTCCCACAGCAGGTCCCGGGTGCCGAACTGGCGGGCGACGGACACACCCAGGGCCACCGCGTCCTGGACCTGCCAGGCACCCGCGCCGAAGCGGGTCTGCAGCGTCTCGGCGGGGTCCTTCTCGACTCCTGTCTCGGTGTCGGTGCCGGTCTCCGTGCCCGTCTCGGTGGTGGCACCGTCTACCACCATCGCCTCGTCCTCGTACATCCAGGACTTGAGGCCCCCCAGCATCAGGCCTTCCTGAAAGACCGGGCCCTCCATCACCGCGGCGCCTTCCCCATCCACGGGGATGGTGGGATCCACGCTGGAGTCCAACACCGGATCCAGCGATGGATCGGGCGGTGGAAGAACGGCGAGTTGGATCGCGGACAGCGGCAGGTCCAACGGGTGCAGGTCCAGGGACTCCTCCTCCTGCTCCGCCGCCCGCACCTGGGCGCTCCACCACCGCGAGAGCTCCCGCGCCTCCTCCGCTCGGGCCAGGGCCGGCGTGGCCACCCGCGCCGCCGCCCGCACCGCCTGCATCCGCGCCCGCGCTCGACCCGCCCGGGCTCGCCAGACCGGCGCCAGGGCCGCCCGCAGCTCAGCGGCCGCGCGGGCTTCGTCGGAGTCCGATGAGATCGAGCGCATCGCCTCACCCCCTCAATCGAAGAACAGGGTGAGCGCGACGGTCCCCTGGAAGGTCTGCTGCGTCGAGCCGGTCGAGGCCAGCACGTCGAGCGCCAGGTCGACGTTGTCGCAATAGGGGCCGTCGATGGTGAAGGGCTGCGGGTACTCCGTCTCGATGTTGCTGCTGGTGTAGAACGCCGTGTACCCCGAACCCAACGCCGTCGGGCGGGTGAGCCCGGCCGTCTCGAACAGCCGGATCAGCAGCCGGCAGTTGGTCGTGCGGCTGGTGGTCTGGATGGCCACGCGGACCCGGCTGGCCTGCCCGATCTGCTTGCGCTGGGCTTCCGACAGGTCCGAGAGCAGGTAGCGGCGGAGGGTTCCATCGGCCGCGCTGACGAAGGTCCCCTGGAACACGATGATGGTGATCTTGCCCGGCTTCATCTGGCGCCTCGAATGAGGGGGGAGCGGCGCCGAGGAGCGGCGCCGAGGAGCGGCGCCGAGGAGCGGCGCCGAGGAGCGGCGCCTCCTCATTTCTACCATCGGTCGATCCAGGGTGCAAGCGGGATCCGCGGCGCGGGCCTGGCGGCTCCAGTCTGGCGGGGAGAGCGCGTGTTCGACGCCCGGCGTGCTGGACCGGCTGGGGCTGGTGATGGCCAGCGGGCTGGTGGGCCTGGTGGGCCTGGTGGCGCTGCTGCGGTGGGTCAGCCTGGCGGGCAGCCCGTTGTAGAGGGGTGGCGGGGCAGTGCCCGGCGCTCCCCCGCGGCGGCGCGCTCAGCAGTCCAGCACCCGGGCGAAGGCGTCGACCAGCTCGGTGGTGACCTGGTCCGCGTCGTCGCTGGTCAGCATCTGGGTGCCGTGGCCCGCGCCCAGGTGCTCGTAGAAGGCCCAGGTGCCCGGGTCCAGCGCGCGCTGGGCCTCGGTCCAGCCGTTCTCCGAGGTCTGGACCTCGAAGACGGCGGGCAGGTGCGCCACCTCGGACATGGCGGTCTGGTTCTCGGTGTAGGTGCCGCCGGTCAGGAAGGCCAGCACCACGGGAGCCGGCAGCCCCTCGCCCGGCGCCCAGGCGGCGTAGTCGATCATCGAGGTCGTGCCGTTGCTGGCGCCCATGACGCCCACCGCGCCGTAGCCGTCCTCGCCCAGCCGGCGCACGGCGGCCTCGACGTCGTAGCGCCCCCACTCGCCCTCGTAGGCGTCCGTGGGCTGCCCCCCCGAGCCGCCGGCCCCACGCCGGTCGACGTTGAGCACCGCCCAGTCTTGCGCGACCAGGGCCTGGACGAAGGCCTCGGGCCAGTTGCCGCGGTCGTTCTGGGGCGGGATCATGTGCAGCAGCACCACCCCGGGGCGGCCCTGCGCGCTGGCGGGCAGGTAGTCGGCCTCCAGCTCCACGCCGTCGCGGGTGACCAGGGTCACGACCCCACCCTGGGGCGGCTGCCAGCCGGTCGTCGCACCTCCGTCGCCCGCGGCGGTGTCGTCGCCCGCGTCCTTGTCACCGCAGGCCAGCAGCAGGGTGGAGAGCAGGGCGAGGGTCGACAGCATGGGGGGCTCCAGGGAGGGTCGGGCGGCGGCCTCGACCTCGGGGATCCGCGAGGCGAAGCGTACCCCCAACCGGGCCGGGCCGGTCGCGACCGGGCAGGAGACGGCCGGCGTCGCGGCCGGTGCGACCGCGTGTCCGGGTCGCGTGCCGCGTCGCGAGGCGGGGACCATGGAGGGGCCAGGAGGTGTGCGATGCCGACGCCACGGTGAGCCAGCTCCAGGCCGTGAGCACCGGCCGCGCCGCCGTGTGCTTGGCTGGGCGCGGACGGACGGGGCGCTGTAGCGGGCCTCGTCGCGGTCCGCCCGCAGGCCGTCCGCCGGGGCGAGGGGGCCACCCCTCTTCGGCGCGGTCAGCCGCTCGCGCCCTCTCCGACGACGGCGGGACCCGCCTGGACACCACCAGGTCCGCCGGCCGAAGGGCGCCCCGGCTCAGTCGGTGTCCAGCGCCTCGCGCACCGCGCGCGTCAGGTCCGACGACGAGAAGGGCTTGGCCACGAAGGGCACGTCGGCCGGCAGGCGGAGGTCGGCACCGGCACCGAGGGCGGCGTAGCCCGAGGTGAACACGACCTTGAGCCCGGGGAACAGCTCCCGGAGGGCCAGGGCGACCTGCGGACCGCGCATGCCGGGCATCACGACATCGGTCAGCAACAGGTCCGGGGGCGCCGAGAGCGCCCGGGCCAACGCGAGGGCCGCGGCGCCGTCCGCCGCCGAGAGCACCGTGAACCCCGCGCTCTCCAGGATGCGGACGCCGACGGCCCGCACCATCTCGTCGTCGTCGACCAACAGGATGGTCTCGTCGCCCCGCGCGGCGAGGGCCGCCCGCTGGGGCTCGGGCCGCGCACGGTCGGCGTCGGTGCGGGGCAGGTAGATGCGGAACACGGTGCCGACGCCGGGCTCGCTGTACACCCAGACCTCTCCGCCGCTCTGCTTGACGATGCCGTAGGCCGAGGCCAGGCCCAGGCCCGTGCCCCGACCGGGTTCCTTGGTCGTGAAGAAGGGCTCGAAGATGCGCCGGCGCACCTGGGGGCTCATTCCCGTGCCCGTGTCCGAGACCGAGATGCGCACGTAGCGCCCCGCGGCGACGGCGCCGCCCCCGTCGACGATGTCCTGGTCCAGCACGACGTTGTCGGTCTCCACCCGCAGCCGTCCGCCCGCGGCCATGGCGTCCCGCGCGTTGACGGCCAGGTTGAGCAGGACCTGCTCCAGCTGGCCGCGGTCGACCACGATGTGACCCAGGTCCTCCGCGAGCCCGACCTCGACCTCGATGTCGACGCCCATCAGGCGCCGCAGCATCGGCACGATGCCCTCGACCACCACGTTGGCGTCCAGCGAGGTCGGCGCATGATCACCGCGGCGCCCGAAGGCCAGCAGGTCGCGGGTGAGCTGCTCTGCACGCTCGACCGCCTCGCACAGGTGCTCCAGGTCCTGGCGGGCGGGGCTGTCGGCCGGGACGTGCATGGCCGCGAACTCGGCGTGGGCCATGATGACGCAGAGCAGGTTGTTGAAGTCGTGCGCGACGCCGCCGGCCAGCCGGCCGATGGTCTCCAGGCGCTGGGCGTGGGCGAGCTGCTCGGCCCGCAGCACGCGCCGGGCGCGCTCCCCCAGCAGGTGCAGGCCCTCGGCGGCGCTGGTCGCGACGTGGTCGAGGACGGCGCGATTGTCCGCGTCGACGCCCTCGCCCGCCTCCACCCAGAGGTAGAGCGCTCCCAGGGCCTGCTGCGCATGCACCAGCGGGAGCGACAGGTCGCACGGCCGGTCCGCCCCGCTGACGCCGACACCGACGGACGCGTCGTCGTCGCCGATCCGCATCCACGCGCCGACGCAGACGCCGCCGTCCACCAGCACCTGGCAGAGCTCCCGGCCGAAGGAGCCGAGGCTGTCGGCATGCACCAGGGCCTGGCTGCAGCGACTCATCACCGTGCGCGCCCGGACCGCCCGACGCAACGCCAGCTCGGCCCGGTGTCGCTCCGTCACGTCGAAGGACAGGATGGCCACGCCCAGGGGCACGGGCTCGAAGAGCAGCTCGAACCAGCCCTCGCCGCCGTCGGGGTAGCGGAAGGCGTTGAGCATCGACCTCGGCTCACGAGCCTCGAGGCAGCCGCGGATCACCGCGAAGAGCTCGGTGTGCTCGATGCCCGGGTAGCACTCCATCATGGTGCGGCCGAGCAGGGCGTCCCGCGTGGTGCGCCCGTGGGCGGCAACGACGTCGTTGACGTAGAGGTAGCGGAACTCGGGGCTGACCACCTGGAAGCCCACCAGCAGGCTGTCGAGCACCGCCGTCGGCACGTCGGGGTGTCGCGCCGGTCCTTCCCTGGAAGGACCGGAATCGTCGGATCCGGTCATACGCCGATACTACCCCGGGCGAACGGGGCGAGGGCGTGGTTGGGGGAGGCACGGAGACCCGGCCCCTCCGCCCCTTGCGCCACGGGCGCCACGGGCGCCAGGCAGACCTGCTCCCGGTCCGGCGGACGACCGGGCTGGACAGCCACAGGTGGGCGGCCAGGGTGAGGACCGGGTCGCCGCGCTCCTCGACCGGATAGCGACCCCTCCCATGCAGCCTGCGATCCGCCCCGCCGTCATCCTCGCCGTGCTCGCCGCCCCGACCGCCTGCGGCTCCGGCGGCGACGCGGCGCAGTGGGAGACCCGCGCCGGGAACTACTGCCGGGAGGTCGCCGCCGCGCGGGAGCAAGCGCTCCAGGAGCTCACCGCCCTCCGGGCCAGCGCGGGCGGGCTCGAAGCCTCCCTCCACCTGGGCCTCGCGGGCACCACGGCCGAGCACCTCTCCCCACTCGTCGCGTCGGTCGGCACCACCTGCTTCTCGGTCGGGGAGACCCTCGGGCGCGCCGAGGGACAGGCGCGGGGCCTGCGGCTGGCCGGCGAGGAGGTGCAGCGGACGGCGCCCCACGAGCAAGCCGCGCGCACGTGGGTCGTGGCCGAGGCCGGGCCGGCGTGGGCCGACCAGTTCCGGGGGGCGTGCGACCTGGACGCGACCCGGGTGCTGGACGGAGACGGGGTGGCGGTCCTGCGCGCCGCCGAGGAGCAGGCCCGCCGCGCGGCCGAGGCGGCGGTGCAGGAGCGGGCGCGGGTCGAGCGGGACTTCGGGGCCGTCCTCGACACGTGCGCCGCGGCCGGGCTCGGGTCCGCCGGCACCTGACGGGGGCCGAGCGCCTCCGGCGCCGGACTCCCGCGATCGACCACAGGCTGCCAGCCCAGCGCCGGCGCGGTCTGGGGCGCTGGGCCACGGGGCTCCGCCCGCTCCTCCACTTGGCGCAGGAGTGGCGGTCAGTCGCCGATCCTCACTGGGTGTTCCCGCGAGTCGCTCCCGCGTCGCGGCCCGTCAGCGCACCACTGTCCAGCGCACGACTGTCCAGCGAACCGCCTTGCCCCGCCCGACGCGGGCGACGAGCCCGAGCAACTCCCGGGTAGCGAGCTCGTCCTGGACGGTTCGGGCCGACACGCCGACAAGCTCCGCGAGGTCCGCCACCCGCATCGGAGGGTCGGCGATCCGGAGGCGCTCCATGACCGCCGACGGTCGCTCGCTGACGAGCGTGTGCTCGGCCCCCAGCAACGGGAGCGTCACGGAGCTTCCCCCGTGCGACGCCTCGAACACCGGCTCCGCGTCGCCCTGCTCCGCCAGCGACGACACCACCCGCAACGTCCCGGTGCCCCGCTCCTCGACGAAGCCTGCGAGGTCGAGGGCGCGGGCGACGCGAGGGTTCGGGGGGACGGACGGACGAACCCGGCGGAGCCGCCGTGACCGTGAGGGGCTCTGGCAGGTGGCCGGGGATCCAGACCTCCAGCTGCTCGTCGTCGAGCCCGACCGGTGTCGGCGCGGTGTTGCGGTGGTCCCGGTGCGCGATGGCGGTGCGGCCCGTCTCCCGGCGGCAGGTCGATGCGCAGCACCGACCGGCCATCGAGTGGCTCGACCGTCAGCCGCGCACAGACCTTCGGGTCCGTACGCGCGCGGATGCGCTGCGAGAGCTGCTCCAAGGCACCCTCGCCGAGGTCGGTTCCGATCACCCGCCCGTCGTCGCACACCCCCACGACGATGGTCCCGCCCCTGAGGGTCTCCACCGCGGCCACCGTCTCGACGATGCGCTTGCTGTCCGCCAGCGACGACTTGAGCTCGACCTGTTCGGACTCGTCGTCGCCCGGCAGGGTGGGAAGGTCGCCTGGGGTCACGCGAGCGCTGGAAGCATTGCGCGCGGATGCGCGCCCGCCCTCGGCTACTCCACATAGCCCAAGAAGGACCGTTCAAAGGTTGTTCCGGGAGCCTGTTCCCGCGGGTTGTTCCCGGCCGAAGTCCGAGACCCGACTTGAGGAGATGAGCCCCGAGCTTCGGCGGCGGACGAAGTGAGACAAGGCGAGGCGGAAGGAGCGGCCCGAGGTCGAGGTCGCGGCGGCGAAGTGACGTGCCAGCCACACGCGATGGTCGGCGGCGAAGCCCGCAGAGGATGAAGCTTCGCTCACGACCCACAGCACCGCTTGTACTTCTTCCCGCTTCCACAAGGGCAAGGACCCTTGTGCGGCGCGGTCGGCTTGATGACGGTTCCTCGTCCTTGGTCGAAGATGCCGTACTCGGCTTCCAAGATGGTGCGGACCTTGGGCGGTAGCGGCATCAGGGCTTCCTGCCCTCGGAGGAGCACGAACACATACGCAACGCCTGTATCGGGCGGCCGGTCCTCCACGAGCGCGCCGATGGCGAGCGTCACGCTGTCGGCGGGAGCGCCCGAGTCGAGCCCATGCTGGTGTCGCAGGGAGGCGAGCGCGGCGATCTCCGCACGCCAGTCCTCACCGGGCCACTTCCGAACGTGCGCGCAGGCGAAAACCAGCCGATCGCTGTGTTCCAGCCGAACCACGCCGCTGGAGCGGTACTGGCCGTTCGCGATCTCGCGGCGCTTCCGAAAGAACCACCACCCGAGCTCGGCCTGAAAGCTCGGTGGCACGCGGTCCAAGAACTCGACGACGCGGCGATAGTCGTCCGCGCAGAGCCAGGGAACCACGCCGTCATCAGGCCAGACCTTCTCCATGATGTCATGGAATAGATCGGCCCCGGTCGGGTCGAACTCGTCGGGATGCGCGAGGTAGGGCAGCGTGGACGGTGGCGCGTCGCGGGTCACGGTCACGTCCGCCTCGTGGAAGGCGTGGTAGCGCCATACCTCGCGGCCAAGCTGTACATGCGCCTCGTCCCTGAAGATGCGCTCGATGTAGGTCAGCGTCGCTGACACGGACCGGAGCCGCCGGTGAAGCTCCAACCAGTCCGCCAGCGTGAGCCACACGCAGTCGCGCTCGAACCCAAGGTCGACGCCAGTAGCGAGAGGGTGGTCCACGATCACGATGACCGGCCAGGACGACACGTCATGGTCCACGGTGAGCGCGTACTTCGGGCTGATCTCGCTGGGCAGCTCCGCTGCCCGAACAGGAGTGACGCGAATCGGCTGGCCAAGCTTGGCCCGTCGCATGATCTCCCGCCGTGTGCCGCGCCCCTGATCGAGCGCCTTCCGAGCGTTCTTCCTCACCCACCGCTCGGCCTTCTCGGGCGTGTCCGTCGTTCGTGCATCGGGCTCACGCGCCTTCACCTGAATCACGGCCCCGCGCGAGCCGACAACCAGCAAGCCATCGCCGGCAGCCTCACGCGAGGCGGCGCCCTTTGCGACCGGGGGGGCCGCGAACACGAAGTCCGCCACGCCGAGGAGGCCCGCGATTTCCCGTACATGGCGCTCGCGCGCCGTGCCGTGTGCCTCGCTCCCGGCGCCCGGCCCCATCAGCGCAATCCTCGACCCGGTGAGGACGCGGCGGTCGCCGGTGTCCAGAACCCCCCCCGCACGACACCAGCCGATCCGCCGGCACGGCGGGGTCCAGAACCCTGGTCCGCAAGGGTGGCCGGAACCGGCTCCTTCTGAACGTGCTGTCGCGGCATGGTCTTGACCTCGGGGACGTGGCGGACGGCGGACCAGAGCTACATGTAGTAGCGGAACGACGGGTTCACGGGGGCATCTTCGGCGAGGTGTCGCAGCACGTCCGACACCTGCTTCGCCGCGCGCATGGTGATCGGCAGCCTCCCGTCGAATTGCGTGTTGTTCCAGTTCATCTTGGTGAGCGCGAGGATCTCGCTGGCGAGGATCTGGGGGTCGAGGTCCGCGTCCACGGCCTCGAAGCCCAACGGCGAGGGGACGTACATGCCGGGGTACATGCCGTAGAAGGGCACGCTCCCCCGCGTGTAGAGGGCATGGGTCCGTGCTCCGAGGCTGAACAGCGTGCCTCGGAGCGGCGGGAGGGTGCCGTCACGGTAGAGGCGCGGCACGGGCAGGTCCATGCGGAGCAGGTCGATGTATTCGACGCTGGAGGCGTCCCCGGCCTCCATGAAGCCGTCGCGCTCGTCCTCGGTGTAGCTGGACGACTTGTGGACCACGACGCGGGCTGGCAGCGTCTTGTGCTCGTCCCGGTAGGCCCGGATCGCCTGGCGAAGAAGCGCCTGGGAGTTCTCGCGGGTGAGGTGAGGCTGGCGGTCGGACTTGTCCAAGTACGCGGCCCCGCCTCGAACGACCGTCCCATCTCCGCGCTCGTCGAACACCTGGGCCAAGCTGGTGTGCAGGGCTGACCCGTCGAGCGTGCGGTAGAAGCGCACACCAACGTGCAGGGCGGTGAGTTCGCTTCTCGACCGGCTCAGGCGCCACGGGGTGCCGCCCGCCTTGTAGTAGAGCGCGGTGGTGATGTTCCACGCGCGGGTCGCCTCGGCCTGGAGCCCACGCTTCAAGACCCGCTTGTCGGTCGGCGGCTTCTCACCGCCATACGTCGCGGGCCACACAACCTGAATCGGGATGCGGAGGTGCATGGCCGTCGCCTTCAGGTGATCGTGGATATCGAGCTGCCCCTTCGCGCCCTGACGCCCCACGCCGGCCCCGACCTGCCGACGCAGGGGGTAGGCAGCGGCGGGGAGCGCGACGACAACGACTCTGGGCGGGCTGCGGTGATCGGCGAGGTACTGAAGCTCCTCGCGGACGAGGTTCACGAGCGTGCGGATCGCCTCGTTTCGGTCGGTGGCGGCCAGCGCGACGGCGGCCTGGATGCGTCGATCTGCGATCTGGCGCTGATGCGCCGAGGGGAACGCGATCGGTGCCCCGAACACCCGCGACGTGCCTGGGTAGTGTGGGTGGAAGTGGCGGTACTTCGAGTCCTTGCCCTCTATGCCGCTGTCGAGCTTGTCGAACCACTGGCCGACCTCAGACACGCTTCGCGAGGTCCCCACGAGGCCGAAGTCGAGGGATGGCGGTGCGTCCCGGTCGATGGGGCCGAAGTTCGCGAGCCCGTAGCGGGTGTCGATGTGCAGCCCTCCCGAGCCGAACTCAAGCTGCGGCTCGTCGATGTGCAGGACGCGCATCATTCGGCATCCTCGAACAGCCCGAGCTGCATGGCCTCGTCCATCTCGTCGCCTTCTTCGCTGTCGCCACCTTCATCCGCCGAAGCCCCGTCGTCCTCGTCCCGCGTCAGCTTCCACGCGCCTTCGTCGATGCCCAGCTCGGAGCCGAACGCGAGCAGCTCGCTGAAGCCGAACACCTTGTGATGCCGGTTGATGAGGTCGGCTTCCTGACCGAGCACGTCTGCCCACAGCCGCATCTGGCCCAGGATGGCGGCCTGACCCTCGATCCGCTTGATCCCGCTCAGCAGGCTGTGCGCGAAGGGATGCTCGTTCTCGCCGTCCGTCGTGAAGTAGTACGTCGGGTCAATGTCCAAGAACCAAGAACTGCCGTAGTTGACCACTGGATGCGGATCCACATTGTAAAGGAATAACGCCAGCTTTCAGCTTCCGTCACCCCACCGGACCAGCTAAGTGGTTGATACCACTTGCAGGCGAGAGTCAGCTCGCCTGCAAGTGGCCCCCGGGCTGGCCAAGCGATCAGACCACGCCGACCCGGGACATCCCCACAGGGACGAGGTCATCATGGCGGAAGACATCGAGGTTGTCACCACCGCGCCGCGGGTTCGTACGGTCCTTCCGGAGTGGCTGCGCGTGGGCGTGGGCCTGCTGCTGCACCTGGTGCGGCGCGGGGTCTGGCAGGAGCTGGCGCAGCGACTGCGGGTGCAGCGCCCGGGCGGCTACGTGGGCATCGACGCGGTGCTGTTCCTGCTGCTGTTCTTCGCGGCGGGGCCGAGCGGGGGCTTGAAGGCCTTCGCCCGTCGGGCGGGGCCGTTCGGCGCTGCTCTGGCAGCGCTGGGCAAGCGCAAGTCCTTGCCGACCCAGTCGGCGATCTCGCGCCTGCTGGATGCGATGGAGCTGCAGCACGTCCGGGCCGTGGGACGCTGGATGCTGTGCGAGGCGACCGACGCGCTCTCC
>JAKLKF010000138.1 GCA_023150805.1 Myxococcota bacterium
GGCCGATGCGCCGATGTCGAAGTGCGCCGAGACCGGTTCCCAGCCATTCACCGTGTGGCGGTGGATGTCGTTGTCGTCGGTGTCGGTGCTGAACAGGTAGCTTGCGCCCAGGCTGCGCGCGTCGGCGAGGTTCGCCGTGCCTGCCGCCACGGCCAGCTCCCCGCCGGCACAGGCCGCGAGCGCGCCGGCCGTGGCCACCACGCCCGCGCCGTCGCCCGCCGACGACGACGGCTGGGCCCAGCCGGCGGCCCCGGTGGTCGCCGAGGAGAAGCCCGCCCAGGTGACCGTGACCGGCGACGTGAGCCGGGTGGTGCTGCAGGGCAACGGCGGCGCCATCCAGGTCAGCAACGGCCCGGTGCCGCCGGGCCGCTACGACATCTACGTGCGCTTCGAGGGGCGGGCCGACCAGGCCGCCGGCAAGGCCGGCACGCTCACCGTCTCGGCCGGCGAGAAGGTCACCCTGCACTGCGACCAGCTCTTCGCCGAGTGTCGACGCCAGTAGCGTCGGGGCCCGCGCCCATGCCGCGTCGGGCCCCCCGCCTCAGTAGGAGAAGGCGGCGCCCAGCTTGGTGTACATGCCGACCACGGCGCTGCCGGAGCCGTTGAGGTCCAGCGTGGCGTCGGTCTCCCGCACCATCGAGACCTGGATGTCGACCTGCCGGAACGAGGGCCAGGACGGCCACAGGTCGGGCACCGTGAAGGCGCCGTCGTTGTTGGCGACGCAGGTCACGATCGCATCGTAGTCGGAGCCGGCGGCGTTGCGCAGGCCGATCGTCACCAGGACCAGGTCCCCGCCGCCGCCGGCCCAGCTCAGGGGGATGACCGGATCGACGTAGGTCACCACCGAGCCCTCGATGTCGGGGCTCAGCACGGTGAAGGACGAGGAGGGCGTGCGCGCCAGGTCCTCGACCTCGACCGCGGGCAGGCCCGCCGGTTGCACGGGCTCCAGGTCGTAGCCCGAGGCGAAGGCGAAGTCGTCGGCGGAGAGCTCGGCGGTGAAGAAGCTGTTCGCCTCCGACCAGGGCAGGACGAAGGTCGAGGTGCCCGCGGACAGCTCGATCTGCGCGACGCCGGCGTCGAAGATCGTCAGGGTGCCGTCCCAGTCGTAGTCGAGCTGGCACTGGTCGGTGCCCACGGCGTAGGTGTCCTGCCAGGCGAAGTCCAGCGGGTCCACGAAGGTGACGGCGGCGCTGGCCCACGGCTCGGTCAGGTCCGACCAGTAGTCGCCGACGTACTCGGAGTAGTCGACGTAGCCCACCACCCCGGCCAGGCCGGCGCCGTCGCGCAGGTAGCGGAAGGAGCCCGGCAGCGTCACGCTGCCGGCGTCCCCCTCGACCTTCACGTCGACCAGGCCCGGGTCGGTCACCGCCGGCAGGGACACGGTCAGCTCGTCCTCGTAGCCCTGGATCAGCGTGGCCTCGGCCCCGCCGAAGAAGACGCGGGTGCTGGGGTCGAAGCCCAGGCCCGTGATCACGACGTCGGTGCCGCCGCTGGTCAGGCCCCAGGTCGGCTCGACCGCCTGGACCTCCATCCCCCCCGCGGTGGCGCCGCCGTCGAAGTCCAGGTCCAGCTCCTCCTCCAGGTCCAGCGGCTGCACCACCAGGTTGCAGCCGGTGAGGGCCGGCCACAGGGCGAGGGGCAGGGCGAGGAAGGCGGGCATCCGGGCCAAGCTACCGCGACCCGACCCCACCGGCCAGCCGGGCGGGCGCCCCGCTCCGTGGTAGGTGCAGCCGACCTTCAGGAGCAAGGTGTCCCTCTCCCCCGACATCGCCGGGCCGATCCTGCTCTCGCTGCAGGTGGGTGCCGCCGCGGCCCTGCTCGGCCTGCCCGCCGCGGTCGCCCTGGGCTTCGTGCTGGCCCGCCGCGCCTTCCCCGGGCACGGGCTGCTGGGCGCCCTGCTGCTCGCGCCCATGGTCCTGCCGCCCGTCGTCACGGGCCTCTTGCTGCTCGACCTGGTGGGCCGCGCCACCGCCCTGGGCGGCTGGCTGGCCGCGCGGGGCCTGCCGCTGTCCTTCTCCTTCGAGGCCGCGGTGCTGGCCGCCCTGGTCGTCGGCCTGCCCCTGTACGCCTGGTCCTGCCGCGCCGCCTTCGAGGCCGTCGACCCGCGCCTGGAGGAGCTGAGCCTGACCCTGGGCCAGCCCCCGCTGCGGACCTTCCGCCGCGTCACCCTGCCCCTGGCCCTGCCCGGCCTGGCCGCAGGTGCCGTGCTGGCCTTCGCCCGCGGCCTGGGAGAGTTCGGCGCCACCGCCGTCCTGGCGGGCAACATCCAGGGCGAGACCCGCACCATCGCCCTGGCCGTCTACCACCTGCTGGAGACCCCGGGCGGGCAGGGCGCCAGCCGCGGGCTGGTCCTGGCCAGCGTCGCGCTCTCCGTCGCCGCACTGCTGGCCTTCGAGGCCTTGAACCGCTGGCAGCGGCGCCGGCTGGAGCTCGACCGTGGGCGCTGAGGGCGCGGGCCTGCGGGTCGACGTGCGCCTGCCGCGCGGGCCGGCGGAGCTGCACCTGCGGCTGTCCACTGCGGCTCGCCGGGTCGGCGTCTTCGGCCCCAGCGGCGCCGGCAAGACCTCGCTGTTGCGCATCCTGGCGGGGCTGCCGCCGCGGGGGGTGGGGGTGGTCGAGGTCGAGGGGCAGGCCTGGCAGGGCCCCGACCTGCACCTGCCCCCGTGGAAGCGAGGGGTCGGCTGGGTGCCGCAGGAGGCGACCCTGTTCCCCCACGCCACGGTGGAGCAGAACCTGCGCTGGTCCGGCGCGACCGAGGACGCCGCCCGTGCCCTCGCCCCGCGGCTGGGGCTGGAGGGCCTGCTGGCGCGGCGCCCGCGGCACCTCTCCGGCGGCGAGCGCCAGCGCGTGGCCCTGGGCCGGGCCCTGCTCGCGCAGCCACGCCTGCTCCTGCTGGACGAGCCCTTCTCGGCGCTGGATCCCGAGCGCCGCGACCAGGTGGTGCGGGTGCTGGACGACTGGCTGGACGCCGCCGGGGCGCGCCTGGTGCTGGTCTCGCACGAGCGGGCCGACCTGGAGCGGCTGTGCCAGGAGCAGTGGGTGGTGCGCGAGGGTGGTGGCCTGTCCCGGGTCGGCTGAGCGCCTGCGACAGCCGGCCCCACCCGGGCGGGGGCTGCCGGCAGGGGCGTCGGTGTCTAGGGAGCGAGCAGCCAAGGAGGCCCCATGCGCAAGGAAGCAGCCTCGTTGTCGCCTGGTCTTCGGATCGGCCTGGTCACCCTGGTCCTGGGCGTTGCGGTGCCCGGGCCGGTCCAGGCGGGCGCGGATCCGCAGGCGCCCGCCGCCGCCGAGGACGACGCGGGTGACGCCGTCGCCGACAAGTCCTCCTCCCGCAAGGGGGCCAGCAAGAAGAAGGGCGGCGGTGGCAGCAGCGCCAGCAAGCCTGCGCCTTCGGGTCCGGACGCGAAGCCCGCGCCACGCCCGGGCAGCGGGGACAACGCCCGTGCGCCCTCGCCCGTGCAGCCTCGCGCCGCCACGCCGCCCGGCCAGCCCTTGCGCACCACCCCCGGGCAGGCCGTCCGCGGCGCCCCCGAGCGCTCGCCCGCCCAGTCCACCAGCGCGGCACGCCGCGCCGCCGTCCGGCCCGCGGCCCCCCTGGCCGACGCCCGGCGCCCCTACCAGCCCGGCCCGCCCAAGGCCGCCCCCCTGCCGCCCTGGCGCCGCCCCGACCACCGCTACGCCCGCCCCGACTGGCGCCACCTGCGGCCGCACCCCGGCGCGCACGCCCCTCCGCCCCCGCACTGGCACTACCGGCCCTGGTACAGCCACTGGTGGGTGCACCCCTACTGGCGCTACACCCACGCCGCCTGGGTGGTCGTGCACTTCGACTTCGTCGTGCACGCCTGGGCCCAGTGGTGGGTCCCGCCGCCCAGGGCCGGCTGGGTCTGGGTGCCCGGCTACTGGGCCTGGGGCTACTGGCACCCCGGCTACTGGCGGCCGGTCGCGCCTCCCCCCGTGCGCGCCGGCGTCACCTACGTGTACGTGCCCGGCTGGTGGCAGGGAGATCTGTACATCGAGGGCTGGTGGCGCCCCGTCACCCGCTCCGACGGGGAGTGGACCTGGGTCGAGGGCTACTACCTGGAGGACGGCACCTGGGTGCCCGGCCACTGGCGGCCCGCCGGCCACAGCCCCGAGGGCTACATCTGGGAGCCCGGCTTCTTCGACGGCGAGACCTGGGTCGACGGCTTCTGGCGGCCCGAGTTCTACGCGGGCTTCGTCTGGGTCTCGCGGGCCTTCGACGAGGACGGCGTGTACCACGCCGGCTACTGGGAGCCGATCGAGGACCGGCCCGGCCAGGTCTGGATCCCCGGCTGGTTCGACGGCACGCAGTGGGTGCAGGGCTACTGGGTCGACGAGGCCGAGTACCAGTCCGCCGACCCGCAGAACTGGCAGCCGGAGGAGGGCTGGGACGACGGCTGGGAGGAGCCGGAGGCGCCCGTCGAGGGCGCGCCCGAGCTGCCGCTGGCCCTCCCGGTCGAGGTCGGGACCGAAGGGTAGGTCAGGCGCTGGGAGCCCGCCCTATGCCGGCTCCTCGCGCCGGCCGTCGGCGTGCCGGGCGAAGCGCCCCTGCTCGCGGCCGTGGGCCGGGCCGTCGCTCTCCCAGGGCCAGCCGCCGAAGCGGGTGCGCTGGTAGTCGCTGAAGGCCTGCTCCAGCTCCTGCCGACTGTTCATGACGAAGGGGCCGTAGTGGGCGACCGGCTCGCCGATGGGGCGGCCCTGGAGCAGCAGCAGCTCGGACTCGGCGGGGCCGTTGCGCAGCAGCAGCGGCGCGTCGCTGCGCACCCGCACGCCGACCGTGGGGGCCAGGGTGCGACCGGCCACGTCCAGGCTGGCGCCGGCGAAGAGGTAGAGCGTGCGGTTCAGTCCGGGCGAGGCGGCCGGCACCGTCCACGACGCGCCGGGGGACAGGCGGATCGTCCAGATGGCGACCTCGGCCTGGGGGCGGCTGGCCCACGATGCAGGCGGCGGAGCCGGCGCGCGGGCGCCGTCCAGGGCACCGGCGACCATGGTGACCTCGGTGGTGCCGCCGCCCTCGTCGGTGAAGGTGCGCCGGGGGATGTCCCGGGCCCACATCATGGTGAAGTGCGGCTCGACCATCTTGTCGGCGGCCGGCAGGTTCATCCAGATCTGGAACAGCTCGGTGGGGTTGCCCCGGTCCTGGTTCACCAGCGGGAACATCTCGCTGTGCACGATGCCCCGGCCGGCGGTCATCCACTGCACGTCGCCGTGGCCGAAGCGGGCCTGGGCCCCCAGCGAGTCGCTGTGGTCGATGTAGCCGCGCCGGGCCAGGGTGACGGTCTCGAAGCCGCGGTGGGGGTGCTGGGGGAAGCCCGGCACGCGGCGGCCGTGGTACATCCGCCAGCCGTCGCGGGGCTCGAAGTCCTGGCCCAGGTTGCGCCCGGCCAGGCTGGCCGCGGGGCTCAGGTCGTCCCGGCCTGGGGGGTAGGCGTCGTCGTGGTGCACGCAGAACAGGAAGGGGTCCGAGGTCTCCCACTGGAAGGACATCGGGCGGACGCTCAGGATGGGGTCGGACACGGGCACCTCGCAGGGGGGGGGCCTATCTCCGCCCCACCGCCCGTCACGCCCGGGCCATCATGGCGCCCGGAGTCCCCATGTCCGAGCCCACCCTGGCCGAACCACTCCTCCTCGACGGCAGCCACGGCGGCGGCCAGCTCCTGCGGAGCAGCCTGACGCTCTCGTTGGCGACCGGCGTGCCCTTCGAGCTGCACCAGGTCCGTGGCGCACGGCCCAAGCCCGGCCTGCGAGCCCAGCACCTGGCCTGCGTGCGCGCGGCCCAGGAGGTGGGCGGCGCCGAGGTCCACGGGGCGGCGATCGGCAGCTCGCGCCTGTCCTTCGCGCCGGGCCCGGTGCGTGGCGGCACCTGGCGCTTCGACGTGGGCACGGCGGGCAGCGCCCTGCTGGTGCTGCACACCGTCCTGCCGGCCCTGCTGCGCCGCGACCTGCCCGAGAGCCTGGTCGAGGTGGTGGGGGGCACCCACAACCCCATGGCGCCGCCCTTCGAGCACACCGACCGGGCCTGGCGGGCCCTGGTCCAGGCCCAGGGCGCGGACGTGGCGCTGGACCTGGTGCGGCCAGGCTTCGCCCCGCTGGGAGACGGCGAGGTCCACGCCCGGACCCGGCCGGGGGCCCTGCAGCCGGTGCGCCTGCACGCCCGGACCGGGCGCCAGCACCTGCGCGCCACCGCCATCGTCTGCAACCTGGACCCCGACATCGGCCGCCGCGAGCTGCGCACCCTGGCCCGGGAGCTGTCGCTGCCGGCGCGCGAGGGGCGGGTCGAGGCCTGGGATGTGCGCGGCGGCGAGGACGGCGCCCACCACGCCTCGTCGACCGGCAACTGCCTGGTGGTCGAGGTCGCCCAGGGCCCCGTGCCCGCGGTCTTCAGCGAGCTGGGAGAGCTGCGCCGCCGCGCCGAGGAGGTGGCCGTGCGCCTGGCCCGGCAGGTGCGACGCCACCTGGAGCACGACGGCCCCCTGGACGAGCACCTGGCCGACCAGGCCCTGCTGCTGCTGGCGCTCGGCCGCGGCGGCAGCTTCCGCACCGGCAAGCCCACCGAGCACCTGCGCACCCACGCGGCGCTGATCCCCCGCTTCCTGCCCGACTGCCGGGTGAGCGTGGAGGCCGAGGGGGGCCGGACCTGGAAGGTGACGGTGGAGGGTGAGGGGCCCTTGTCGTGAGGACATTGAGCGCCGGGGCGGTCCCGGCCCTCGCCAGCTCGACGGGGAGGAGCAGGGCCAGGACGAGGGGGGACGAGCAGGCTTCGCCCCTCCCGCGCCGTCCTCCGGACAAGGCGCCGCCCGGCGACCCTCTCTCGATCGCCGGGCGGCAAGTAGACCTGGGACCTACTCCACGGAGCCGTGACAGGCGGAGTTGGCGCAGGTGTCCGTGTACGGCGTCGGCATCGACTGGTCGGTGGTGTCCGACCAGATCTTCTCCGGGACGTCGAAGATGTGGTTGCTGATGTCGTTCTGCCAGTACTGCACGCCGTCGATGACCAGGCCGGGTTCACCGGCGCCCGTCTTGGCGGTCTTGGCCATGTGGCACTCGACGCACTGCGCACTGTCCATCATGGAACCCATGCCCGCGCCGAGCTGGGTGTCGATGTGCGCGGACAGGTCGGCCGCCTCGGCGGAGTGGCAGGCGCCGCCGCAGGCCGCCTCGTTGTCGGTCGGGTCGGCCCGGAGCTGGTTCTTGTTCTCGTACTTGTGCGGGTCATGGCAGGAGCTGCAGGTCATCAGGTGACTGCCGTTCTTGTACATGCCGCCGCGGATGAAGTCGCTGTACTGCTGGTGGTGCGACTTGGAGTGCAGCATGTCGTCGGCGTAGTAGTCCGAAGTGGACCCGTCGAGCTGCGCCGTGGCGTACTGGCTGAGGAAGTCGTTGCGCGAGGTGCCGGCCACCATCATCCAGCCCGCGGAGTTGACCGGGCTGTCCGTGGACAGGGCGCCCTTGGGGCGGCTGTGGCACTGGCCGCAGATCATGGACTCGCGCTCGGGGGTGAGCAGCTCGGGCGAGACGATGTACTTGCCCTGTCCGGTGGACTCCCAGTGGGCCGAGCCGGGGCCGTGGCAGTTCTCGCAGCCCGTGTTGACCTCTTCGGCGTAGCCGTCGCCGTCGAAGTCGAAGTCACCCCACACCCGGTCGGTGACCAGGTCGGCCGTCCAGACGGTGGAGTCGGACCCGGTGACCTGGGCGCCGACGGCGTGGCAGGAGACGCAGTTCTTCTCGAAGGACTTGTTCACGCCGGGCTGGGTGAGCAGGTCGTTGGTCTCGTCGTACCAGTAGCTGCCGTTGTAGTCGCGCCAGGTCTGGGCGGTGCGAGGGTAGGAGGAGTTCTCGGTGCCCGTGGTCTGGTACTGGGTGGGCAGCATGACGTGGTAGGCGCCGTAGCTGCCCTCGACCCGGGTCATGTAGCGCTGCTTGTAGACGCCGCCGCCGTAGACCAGGTCCACGCGGTAGGTCCGGTCCGGGTCGCTGGGGTTGGCGACGTTGCGCAGGACCACCTCGTAGCCGTCCTCACCTTCCTGCACGGTGGCGGTGAAGGACACGCCCGTGCCCGGATCGGTCTCGGAGGTCTTGTACTTGTCCATGCTCCGCGAGGAGTCGTAGGCGTAGTAGTAGACGGTCGTGCCGACCTCGAACTTGGAGTCGAAGGCGTCCCACAGCTCGTCGCGCTCGTCCAGGCCCTGCAGCGGGCCGTAGCCATCGGGCGACCAGATGCCGTTGCGGTGCAGGGTGTGGCGGATGTCCGTCTTGCCGTGGCAGCTCACGCAGGCGCCGGAGCCGACGTAGAAGGCGCCTTCCGGCGCGGCGTAGGAGACCTCGATGTCCTGCTGGGTGCCGACGAGGCTGCTGGCGTCGTTGGCGTGCCGGCACATGCTGCCACCGGGCAGCCAGGTGCCGTCCCCTTCCAGCGGGACGTAGGTGAGGAAGTAGGAACCCTCGGAGATGGTGTCGAAGGCGTAGCTGCCGTCCTCGGCCACGGTGGCGGTCTGCATGGTGCCGCCGAGGGCCGCGATCACGTCCTCCAAGGGCTCGTCGTCCGTCGAGTCCACGGCGACGGTCGTCGCCGGCAGGGCCGCGACCTCGTCCGCGGGCACCAGGTACAGGGTGCCGCTGCTGACGGGCTGCCCCGACGTGTCGCGGACGAAGCCCACCATGCCGTCAGGGTCGAGCTCGATCCAGCCAGCGTCGTGACCGTCTTCACCGTCTTCGCCGTCCTGGCCGTCCTGGCCGTCCTGGCCGTCCTGGCCGTCCGCACCCGGCACGCCGTCGGCGCCAGTGGCTCCGTCCTGACCATCGGCGCCGGGCGCGCCCGTCGCTCCGGCGGGCCCTTCGGGCCCTTCACAGGCGACGAGGACGAGGGCCAGGGCCAGGAGGAGGGAGGTCTGTCCGGGGCGATGACTCGAGCTGATCACGATGGTCTCCTTCCGGCGACCTTGGATGCTGCGCCGGGGGCCATGCCAAAGCAGCTTCCGTGCCAGCTCTGGGGATGCTGCTGTCGTCGGAGTCCTCGGCCTCGTGCGTCCGGAACCCATGCCGAGATCTCGTCCCGGGGCTCGGGCAGCTCGGTCCGGCCGCCGCCGCGGCGGCCCCTGTGGACGCGATCCGTCGGCGTGTGACCATGGTTTTTCGCGCTGCGCCGAGAATCCGGCACCGGGCGCCGATCTCTCGGCGGCCGCCCCTCAGGCGCGGTTGAGCTTGCTCTGCAGGGTCGTCCGAGGGACCCCCAGCAGCTCGGCGGCCTTGGACTGCTGCCCGTGCGCCTCGGCCATGGCCCAGCCGATGATCTCGTCCTCGAACTGGCGCACCAGGTCGTTGAGGTGCAGCGGACCGGCGCCTTCCAGGTGCAGGCTGTAGGGCCGCCGCGGGTGGTCGTGCCGGGCGACGGCCGCGGGGAAGTGCTCGGGACGGACCTCACCACCTTGGGCGAGGGCGTCGGCGGCCTCGACGGAGCGCCGCAGCTCGCGCACGTTGCCGGGCCAGGTGCAGTCCAGCAGGCAGGCGATGGTCTCGGGCGCCAGGCTTGCGGAAGGCCGGCCCTGGGCCGCAGCGAGCACGCGCAAGAAGTACTCGGTGAGCAGGACCACGTCGTCGCCCCGCAACCGAAGCGCCGGGACCTCGATCTCCAGCCCACGAAGCCGGTAGTACAGGTCGGGCCGGAAACGACGCGCTTGGACCTGGCCCTCCAGGTCGACCTTCGTGGTGGCGACCACGCGCACGTCCACGGGGTGCTCTCCCGCGCCCCCCAGGCGCTGGACGACCCCCTCCTGCAGCACGCGCAGCAGCTTGACCTGGAGATCCGCCGGCAGGTCATCGACGTCGTCCAGCAACAGGGTCCCCCCGTCGGCCTGCTCGAAGACGCCGGTGCGACGCTGGGTGGCGCCCGTGAAGGCGCCCCGTTCATGGCCCAGGAAGTAGCTCTCTGCCAGGTCTCGGGGGATCGCTCCACACGCCACGGCGATGAAGGGTCGTCCTCGCCGCGGCCCCGCTTCGTGGAGTGCTCTGGCCACCAGCTCCTTGCCGGTGCCTGTCTCACCCGTCACCAGCACGGGGGCGGGGTGCCCGGCGAACAGCGCGATGCGCTCGCGGACCCGCTGCAGCCCTGCGGAGCGGCCCACCAGCCCGAAGCGACCCGGCTCGTCGACCATGGCTTCCAGGGCGGCGAGGCGCCGATGGGCGGCGCGGCGCTCGGCCACGCGCTGCAGGCGGGCCTGCAGCTCTGCGAAACGAAAGGGCTTCAACAGGTAGTCCACCGCCCCCTGCTGCATGGCGTCGACAGCGGAGGACACCGACCCGAAAGCCGTCATCAGGACCACGTCGACCTGGGGATGCCGCTGCCGGAGGGTGCTGAGCAGCTCGAAGCCGTCCATGCTGGGCATGCGGATGTCGGTCAGCACGAGGTCGGTGCCGCCGTCCTCCAGCATGGTCAAGGCCTGCTGGGCGTGGGACGCGTCGCGCACCGGGTAGCCCGCGGCAGAGAGCTGCTGGGCAGTGCCCCTGCGAGCGAGCCCGTCGTCGTCGACCACCAGCACGCGCAGGAGAGGGGGGGACTGCGTGGTGTTCACGTCGGCTCCTCCACTAGGAGGGTGATCCTCACGCAGGTGCCGACCCCTGGCTGGCTCCCCAGCTCGAGCCGGCCGCCGTGCTCCTCGACGACGCGGCGCGCGATGGACAGCCCCAATCCGCTGCCCTTTCCGGGCTCCTTCTGGGTGAAGAAGGGATCCAGCACCTGGGGAAGCGCGGCCGGTTCGATGCCCTCCCCGGTGTCGCGGACCTCCAGGAGGACCTCGCGTCCTCGGCGCAATGCGACCACAGCTACCGTTCCGCCCGCCTGGCAGGCATCTGCGGCGTTGTCCAACAGGTTGATCAGGGCTTCGGTCAGCTGCCCGGGATCTCCTCGCAGGCGGACCTGGTCCAGGCGCACGCCCGAGGTGTCGACGGGGAAGCCCTCGCGCCCACGTCGGAACGCCTGCAGCGCCGCGTCCAGCCACGGGCCTGCCTCCACGGACTCGAGCCGCAGCGGTCCCTGGCGGGTGTAGCTGAGAAGCCGCTCCGTGATGCGCTCGATGCGGTCGATCCCCTCCTCCAGCAAGTTCACGGTGGGAGCCAGCTCGGGCTGACCGCCGGACTGCAACTTCAGCAGGTCGAGCCCGCTGACCAGGCCATGCAGGGGGTTGCGGATGGAGTGCGCCACGCCGCCCGACAGCTCGCCCAGCCGAGCGAAGCGCTCCTGCGCGGCGGCTGCCCGCTCCAGGCGGGCCTGCACGGCCAGGGCCTGGCGATACCGGCGGGCGGCAGCGGCCATGAAGTAGACGGTCCCGAACATGGTGCTGGCGAAGGCGAAGAGCCAGGCGACCAGGAAGGGGGGTGACTCGATGAAGGGGTCGGAAGGGCCGCCCTCGATGATGAAGAGCATGTGGTGGCCGAGCAGGCCCTTGTGCTCTGCCAGCACGATGCCACCCTGGAGCAGAGTGGTGAAGGCGGCCACTGCGTAGGCCATCCTGGGTGGCAGGAGCTTCGCGGCGATCGCCATGTGGAAGGCGAAGTACATGTTGAAGGGGTTCTCGACCCCGTCGCTCCAGTGCAGCAAGGTGGCCAACGCGCCGACGTCGACCAGGAGCTGCACCAGGAGCTGGCGCTGGAGTACGTGCAGCGGCGTCGAGGTGCTGGTGCGCCGGTGCTGCCATGCGAAGCCGGCGTTGCTCAGGGCCAGCAGGACCGCCACGATGGACAGGGGCAGCCCGGTCCCGACCGCGCCCGTGAAGTGCGCCAGGCCGACCATCATCAGCACGCCCGTGACGGCCACCCAGCGCAGGCGCACCACCCAGCCGGTCCGGTCCCACAGGTAGGCGGTCTCGGCGCGCCGCACGTCGGCGGGGATGCCATCGGGCGCGGCGTGCGGCGGGTCGGGCGCGGCGACCTTGGAGGGATCCACCGGCAGCCTCGGGGCTGGGGCGGGGAGGGCTAACCCGGGCCGAAGGGGGGGTGGGGCGAATGCGATCGCCGGGAAGCCTGGTTCAGACGGACGAGGTCTCCGCGCCCGAAATCGTCTGAAGGACCGACCAGGCGCCCACCTGGTGGAGGCGATCTTCCAGCGCCAGGGCAAGGTCAGGCACCCGCCAGAGGGCCTGGAAGAACTGGGCGGCCGACCCGTCGTCCTGCCACTTCGCGAAAAAGGACCATGCTCTGGCCTTGCCGTTGAGGCGGCCGATCGGGGGGGCGGCCAGCCATCGCCCGATGCAGTCTGCACGGGCACCGTCCGCCTGTCGCAGCGCGCTCCAGAAGAGCGCCTCCAGGTCGTGGGGACCCTCGCCTGCGGGGTCGCCCCAGGCGATGAGGTCCAGCGCGCGGGGGTGGAGACCACGGGCCTGCAGGCCCTGGCGGATCCGCGCCTGCCAGGCCGCCTGGGCCGACGCATAGGGGCCGGTGTCGTCGGGGTCGCCGACCAGCACGAGCCGGGCGGGTTCCGTCGCGCCCGGCCGCAGTGCCAAGGCGGCGGCACGGACCAGGTTGTCCTTGCCTCCGGCGTCGACCAGCCGGATGAAGGCGCCGTCCGCGGAGGACAGTCCCCAGTCCTTGCCCAAGGCGTCCTGGAAGCCGGCCGGGCCGAGGTCCCGGCACCCCAGGCGATGGAGCGCGCCCTTCAGGAAGTTGCGGTCGTCGGCGCCCTCGACCACCACCACGCGCAGCTCAGCACTCACCGCAGGCTCTCGACCGCCTGCTCGACGCCGTAGCGAAGGTCGTCCCCGGCGAAGCGGGCCACCTGGAGGCGACCGTCCGAGAGCGCCAGGTTGTGCAGGGAGACTTGATCCTGGAGCGCAGGGCCGGCCCCTTGGACCAGCAGCTCGATCAGCTCGACGCTGTGGGTGGTCAGCACCACCTGGGCCCCGCGCTCGACGGCGGCCAGCAGCAGGTGTGCGGTGAGCCGCAGGGAGCGCGGATGCTGGAAGACCTCAGGCTCCTCGACCAGGACCAGCCCCTGGTCCACGGGGGCGACTCGGATGGCGAGGTGCAGCAGGGCCGCCACGCCGTCGCCCAGCAGGTTGACGGGCACCGCCCCGGTGTCGCCGGTTGCGTAGAGCTGGGACCGACCGCCCGACTCCTGCAGGCTCTCCAGGTTGCCTGCCCAGGGCACGACCTGGCTGAGCAGGTCGGTCACCGCCTTGCGTCGACCGGCCTTGACGACCTCGGCCCAGGCCTGTCCCAGGTCCTGGAAGAGGGAGGGGTCGACCAGGGTGACGGGCTGGTCCAACGGCCCGCGCGCGGGCGGCTTCGCCAGGTGGGAGCGGTTGTCCGCCGCGAAGGCGACCTCGCCGATGCGGTAGGTACCCTGGCCGTCCTTGGCTGCTGAGGCCACGATCACACGAAACGGGCCTGGAGCCCCCGCCAACCCGGGGATGGCTTCGGCAGCCCGGCGCTCCAGGAACACCTGGAACCTGGCCTCGTCCTCGCATTGGACCGTGAGCCGTGACCCGTCACGTGCTGCGTAGCAGGTATCCGCGCCAAGCCACGTCCCCGGGTGTCGCTGCACAGCCAGGGCGGCGCCCGAAGCGATGTCCGCCCCTCCTGCCACCAGCAGCGCGTCGAGCACCGTGCTCTTCCCGCCCCCGTTGGGGCCCGTCAGGATGGTCAGCGGCGAGAGCCCGTCCAGCCGCCCCTCTCGGACGCCGCGGAAGGCCTGCACCTCGATCGACGTGATCATGCCCCGAGCCTATCGCAGCCTCTGCCTCCCCGTCCCTCCCCGCAGCCTCCCCTGCCGCCGCTATGCTGCGCCGGCCATGCTGCTGCACCTGCTCCTCCTCGCCTGCTCCCCCGACGCCGACGACAGCGGCGCCGCCCCGATCACCTTGGCCGCCATGCCCGACCCGGCCGACTGGTCGACCCGCGGGCCTGGCGGTCCGCAGCGCAGCTTCTCGACGGGTGAGCTGGGCGTGGCCTGCGCCTGGCTCAACGGCGGGGAGCAGAGCGCCCAGCACCACAACCTGGTGGCGATGCACGACGGCTACCTGCTCTTTCCGTGGTCACCCGAGGACGGCACCGGGGGGATCAGCTTCTTCGACGTCTCCGATCCCTGCGCGCCGGTGAAGGTGGGCGAGGCCTTCGCCGAGCACATGCGCGAGACGCACACGCTGGCCACGGGGCGCGTGGGCGAGCGGGAGTACCTGGCGGTCGACAGCTTCGTGAGCGAGAGCCAGGGCGGCATCGGCTTCTTCGACATCACCGACCCGACCGATCCGCAGTGGGTGAGCGAGCTGGACCTGCCGGGCTTCTCCTACCCCGACGCCTACTTCCGGGTGTCGCTGTCCACGACCTGGGTGGGCGACCGGCTGTACGTGGCGGCGGGCCTGCTGGGGGTCTTCGTGATCGACGTGAGCGACCCGCTGCAGCCGGTGCTGCTGGACAACGTGGTCGAGGTGGGCCACGTCGCCGGCGTCTTCCACGTCATCGGCAACCTGGGGCTGTCCAGCAGCGCCGGCATCGCCCGCTTCATCACCTACGACATCGGCCACGAGGACGGCTGGCAGGTGTTGTCCGACCAGAACGTCGGCACGCCCGAGGACGAGCTGGAGAACTTCTACTTCTCCAGCGTGGGCGGGGAGTACATGCTCTTCGCCCGCAAGGACAACGGCGGTGGGCCCATCGTCTACAGCCTGGAGGACCCCGCCGAGCCCACGCTGGTGGGCACCGTCGTCGCCCTGGACGGAGACGGCGGCTACGTCTACCGGCACGGCGACCTGCTGTTCCAGGGCGAGAGCGAGTTCGCGGCCTGGTACAGCTTCGAGGACCCCGCCGACATCCACGAGCTGGGCCGGGTGGAGCACCACGGCGACGTCGACACCGTCACCCCCATCGGCAACGTCGCGGTGGTCTCCACCGACGAGCTGGCGGTCGACGGCCAGTCCACGGGGATCTACCCCTGGGCCGAGGCCCCGGACACCGACCCGCCGACCGTGCGCCTGAGCAACCCCGCGGACGGGGCGACCTGGGTGCCCCTGGCCGGGAACGTCGGCGTCGTCGCCGACGAGCTGCTGGAGCCCCGCAGCGCGCACGCCGGCAGCTTCCGGGTCTGGGCCGAGGACGGCAGCGCCGTGCCGGGCCGCTTCTACGTCATGGAGACGGTCGTGAACTTCGTGCCGGACGCGCCCCTGGCCGCGGACACGACCTACTGGGTGGAGCTGCCGGCCGGCGGCCTGGCCGACAGCAGCGGCACGCCGACGGACAGCGACTTCCGCTTCGCCTTCTCGACGGGCGAAGAGGTGACGCCGTGGCCCTAGCGTCGCTAGTACTGGGAGGGATTCTAGCGCCGCTAGCGTGCCGAAACGACGGCGCTGACGACACCGGCGCGCCCAAGGAGGAGATCGCCGCCCACGCGGTTGCGCCCGACGACCTGCTGGCGATCGCGGGGCAGGAGGTGACGCTGGACGGCAGCACCTCGGTGGGCACGGCCTTCTCCTGGGACCTGGGCGACGGCAGCTCGGCCCAGGGGGCGACGGTGGTCCACGCCTGGACCGAGGCCGGCAGCTACCGCGTGACCCTGGAGGTCGACGGGGCGCCGCCGGACAGCGACAGCCTGGTGGTGACGGTGGTGAACCCGCCGCTGTCGCCCGCGCCGGTGGCCTCGGGGCGGCTGGTGGGGGACGGGGCCCGGCTGTTCGCCGCCCTGCCGGACTTCGACCAGGTCGCCGTGGTGCAGGACGGCGTGGTGACGCGGGTGGAGGTCTGCGACCGGCCGACCTCGCTGTCGGCCAGCGCGCAGGGCCTGGCGGTGGCCTGCCGGGACGAGGTGCGGTGGTACGACCCGGAGCTAGCGCTGCTAGAGGTCGTGGAAGGCGCCGCCAGCGCGGTGCTGCTCCAGGACGGCCTGTGGGTGCTGCGGCCGGACGGGTGGCTGGAGGGGCCCGAGGCGACGACCCCGGCGCTGGCGGGCCAGGTGCTGGTCGGCGGCGCCGGGCAGGTGGCGACCGCCGCCTTCAAGGCCGAGGAGGACCACGGGCGCTGGTGGGTCGGCACGGACGCGGGCGGGCAGGAGCACCGCCTGGAGCGGGATCCGGGGCCCGACAGCGACACGAACGCCCGCGGCGTGCCCAACCTGCTGGGGGCCGGCGCCCTGCGCCCCGACGGGCAGGTGTGGGTCTGGGGCGGGCTGAAGGCCAACACCGAGCGGGGGCTGTACGTCGAGGGCACGCCGCTGGAGCACGACAACGTGGTGCGGTCGGTGCTGAAGGTGGTGGACGCGGCCACCGGGCAGGAGCGGGAGCAGCCGCTCTTCGACAACCGCGACCGCGTGGGCGCGGTCGCCTTCACCCCGCTGGGCGACAAGCTGCTGGTCGCCCACCTGGGCAGCCGCATCGTCGACGTGCTGGACGGCACCAGCATGCAGCGGGTGGGTGGCTTCCAGGAGGTGGGCCACGGCCTGGACGGGCTGTGGACGGACGGGCAGGTGGCCTGGGTGCTGGCCAGCCTGGACCGGCAGCTCGTCGCCTTCGACCTGCAGAGCGGCAACGCCCAGGTCGAGCTGGCGCGGATCGACCTGGTGGAGGAGGAGGTGCTCACCGCGCAGGAGCTGCTGGGGGCGCGGATCTTCCACACGGCCGCCGACCCGCGCATGAGCGTGGACAGCTACATCTCCTGCGGCAGCTGCCACCCCGAAGGCGGCGAGGACGGGCGGGTCTGGGACTTCACCCAGCGCGGCGAGGGGCTGCGCAACACGCTGCCCATCTGGGGCATGCCACTGTCGGGTCCGTGGCACTGGTCGGCCAACTTCGACGAGCTGCAGGACTTCGAGAACGACATCCGCTTGCACCAGTCGGGCGAGGGCTTCCTGGCCGAGGCGGACTGGGCGGAGTGCCAGGAGCCGCTGGGGGAAGAGAAGGCCGGGCGCAGCGAGGAGCTGGACGCGCTGGCCGCCTACATGCAGCACCTGGCGGCCGAGGCGGCCCCGGCGGCCCCCCAGGCCAAGGCCAGCGACGCCGCCTTCCTGGCCGCCGGCTGTACCGGCTGTCACAGCGGGGACCGTGGCACCGACGCCGCCTGGCTGGCCGAGGACTCGCCGCGGCTGTGGGACGTCGGCACGCTGACCGAGGCCAGCGGCAGCCGCCTGGGCGGCGAGCTGACCGGCCTGCGCACGCCCGGGCTGGTGGGCGTGGCCTGGACCGGGCCCTGGCTGCACGACGGCTCGGCCGCCAGCCTGGAGGAGGCGGTGCTCGCCCACGACGAGGTGGTCGTCGACGAGGACACGCTGGCGGAGATCGTGGCGTACCTGCGGAGCTGGTAGGGCGCGCGGTGGGCGGGCGGGGGGGGCGGGGGTCAGCGGGGCGGGGGGCGGGGGTCAGGACTTGCCACTTGCCCCTTCCGGATGGGTGGAAGACCACTGGATGCGGATCCACATTGTAAAGGAATAA
>JAKLKF010000139.1 GCA_023150805.1 Myxococcota bacterium
GCCCAGGGCCTGCGCGCCACCCTGGTCCCCGGCCAGCCCTGCCCGGTCTGCGGGGGCCGGGATCACCCCTGGGCCGACGGCTCGCCCCTCGCCGCCCTGCACGGCCAGCTCCAGTCCCGGCTGCAGGAGCTGGACGCCCAGCGCCGGGCGCACCTGGCCGCCCACGCCGAGGCGACGGCCCGCGCCCAGGCCGCCGGGCAGCTCGCCGCGCAGCAGGCCGCCCTGGCCGACCGCGCCCAGGCCGACCTGGGGACCCTGGCCGCCCCCTGGGCCGAGCAGGTGGAGGCATCCACCGCGGCGCTGGAGGGACCGGAGGGAGCGGCCGCCGCCGTCCAGGCCTGGCGGGCCGGGCTGGACCAGGCGCAGGCCGACCTGGATCGACGCCTGGAGGCTGCGTCCCAGGCTGCCCGCGCGCTGGACGAGACCACCCGCGCCCTCCTGGTGCAGCAGCAGCAGGACGCGCTGGCCGAGCGTGCCGCCGCCGCCGCCGCGACGGAGGTGGCGGTGGCCGACCAGGAAGCGCAGGCCGCGCGCGCCCGCCAGGATCGCGCCGGGCTGGAGCTGGGGCAAGCCGCGGACGAGCTGCGGGCCCTGCTCGACCCGCTCGTGGGCGAGCTGCCGGCGCTCGCGGGCTGGCCGGACCGCCTCGACAGGCCGGACCCCCTCCTGCAGGCCTGCCGGGACGCCGCGCAGGAGCACGCCCGGCGGGCCCGCCGCCGCGACCTGGCCCGCGAGGCCGTCGTCGAGATCGAGCGCGAGCTGGCCGCCGCCGGGCCCGCGGCCGAGGGGGCGCTGGGGCGCACGACCAGCGAGGACCTGGCGCGCGCACCCGCGCCCACGCCGCCGGCCGGCCTGGACGCGCCGGCGACGACCGGGTGGTGGCAGCGCCTGGCCAGCCGGTCGGAGCTGGCCGCCCAGCAGGCGCGAGAGGCCCTCGATCGGGCCGGCCAGCAGCGGGAGCAGGCCGCGCTCCACGAGGGGGCGCAGGCCGCGCGGGCGCGGGCCCAGGACGAACAGGCCCAGGCCCTGGCCGCCCAGCGGGCGCAGCAGGCCGCGGCGCTGGACCTGGACCTGGACGCCCTGGCCGGTCTCCTGGCCCTGCCCGACGGCTGGTTGGCGCAGGAGCGCGCCGACCTGCTGACCCTGGAGCAGGCCCCCGCACAGGCCGGCGTCCTGCTCGCCGAGCGCCAGGCCCGCTGGGACGAGCTGCAGGCGACCCGCCCCGCCCTGGACGCCGAGCAGGCCCGGCAGGCGCAGGCCCGGGCCCACCAGGCCCTGGCCTCGGCGGACGAGGCCTGGGGCCAGGCCCGCGCCGTGCTCCAGGCCGACGACGACGCCCAGGCCCGCGCCCGGGCGCTGCGGGAGCAGCTCGACGCGCACCTGGACCAGGCCGCCCCGTGGCGACAGCTCGCCGCCTGCATCGGCTCGCCCGAGGGGGACCGCTTCAAGCGCTTCGCCCAGTCCTTGACCCTCGAGCTGCTCCTGGAGCAGGCCAACCAGCACCTGCGGGCGCTGCACCCCCGCTACAGCCTGGCGCGGGTCCACGGCACCGACCTGGACCTGCTGGTGATCGACCACGACCTGGGGGACGAGGCCCGCGCGGTCCAGAGCCTGTCGGGCGGCGAGTCCTTCCTGGCCAGCCTGGCCCTGGCACTCGGGCTGTCCAGCCTCTCCGCCCGCGACGTGCGCGTGGAGAGCCTGTTCATCGACGAGGGCTTCGGCACCCTGGACGCCGCCACGCTGGACCTGGCGCTGGCCGTGCTGGACGGCCTGCAGGCCGAGGGGCGCCAGGTCGGGATCATCTCGCACGTCGGGGGCCTGGCCGAGCGGGTGGGCGTCCAGGTCCAGGTCCGGCCCCTGGGGGGCGGACGCTCCGCGGTCACCGTCGTAGAAGGCTGAGCACCCTGGAGGTCCCGTGGATCCCGTCACCATCCTGCTGCAGGCCCCCGGCAAGAACGCCCTGGGCAGCACCCACATGGCCCGCATCCGGGCCGAGCTGGAGCAGGCGGGGGACCGCCCCGTCCTGCTCACCGGCCACGGCGACTGCTTCAGCGCCGGCCTGGACCTGCGCGAGGTCGCCAGCCTGGACCCCTCCGGCATGCAGGCCTTCCTCGACGGCCTGGAGGCGCTGGTCGCCGCGCTCTTCCACCACCCGGCGCCGGTCGTCGCCGCCGTCAACGGCCACGCGATCGCCGGCGGCGCCGTCCTGGCGCTGGCCTGCGACCACAGCGTCGCGACCGCCGACCCGCGCGCCCGCATCGGCCTCAACGAGGTCGCCATCGGGCTGCGCTTCCCCCCCGTGACGCTCCAGGTGGTGCGGCACCGCCTGCCGCCCCACCTGCAGGCCCAGGTCCTGCTCGGCGCCGGCCTGCACCCCCCCGACCGCGCCCTGGCCCTGGGCCTGGTGGACGAGGTCGCCGTCGACCCGCTGGCCGCCGCCTCCCAGCGCCTGCAGGCGCTCGCCGCCCACCCCGCCGCCGCCTACGCCGCCACCAAGGCCGACCTGCGAGGGTCGGTGGGCCGGGCCGATCCCGTGGCGCGTGCCCGCTTCGCCGAGCAGGTCGTGCCCACCTGGACCAGCGCCCCGGTCAAGGCCCGCCTTCAGGCCGCGCTCAGTCGCCGCTGACGGGGCGCTCGTCGCGGTGCAGGATCACCCGCTGGGGGAACGGGATCTCGATGCCTTCGGCGCGGAAGGCCTCCAGGATGCGCTCGAAGACCGCGGCGCGGGCCGGAAGGTAGTCGCCACCCGCCGCCCAGCACGAGAACACCAGCTCCACCGCGCTGTCACCGAATGCCTTGACCAGGAAGACGGTCGGCGGCTCCTCGAGCACCAGCGGCTCCTCTTCGGCCACCTGCTCCAGCACCCGTCGCACGTGGCTCAGGTCGCTGTCGTAGGAGACCCCCAGCGGCACGTCGATGCGCCGGATCGGGAAGCGGGTCAGGTTCGTGATGCGCGCCTTGATCAGGGTCTCGTTGGGCAGCCGCACGAACAGGTTGTCGAAGGTGCGCAGCTTCACGGACATCAGGTCGATGTCGAGGACCTCACCCACCAGGCCGTCGATCTCGATCACGTCCCCTGGCTCGAAGGGGCGCTCGGCGACGAGGAACAGGCCGCTGATCACGTTGCTGGCCGAGGTCTGCGAGGCGAAGCCCAGGGCGACCGTCAGGATGCCCGCCGCCCCCAGCAGCACCGACAGGTCGAAGCCCGCCTGGTTGAGCGCGCTCGTGACCACGACGAAGACCAGCGCGTACCAGGAGAAGGACGCCACCACCCGCGCCCGCGCCGCCCCGGTGAAGCGCACCGCCACCACGCCCAGGGTGCGGGAGACCAGGCGGGCCAGCGGCAGTCCGACCGCGACCAGCAGCAGGGCCATGCCGAGCTTGTGGGCGAGCGGGTGCTCCAGGAGGGGGAGGACCTTCCCCCACAGCGTCTCCATCCACGCGGGCACGGCTTCCTCCTAGCGCAGCACGTCGGCCAGGGCCGCGATGAGGTGTCGGTCCCGCCGCTCGACCCGCGGCGGTGCCAGCGGGCGGAGCCTGCGCTCCGGCGGGGCGTCGTCGATGTCCACCGTCACCTGCCCGCCCTGCTGCAGGCGCACCCGCACCGGGTCGGTCCACAAGGTGCCGCCGGGCGCCACGCCCAGCTCGAGCTTGGGCACGGGCAGGTTGATCCGCCGGACCACGAGCGGACCGTCGCCGTCGTTGGACAGGTGCACCGGGGTGATGGCCCGGGTGGGCACGTGCTGGAGCTCCGCCGCGTCCAGCTTGAGCCGCGTGCGGTTGGCGTAGCAGAGCTCGCCCTGGCGGGTGTCCGGGCCGAACCAGGTCCCCGACGGGCGGTGCAGGTCGACCTCGTGCAGCAGCCGCCCGCCCGGCGCCTGCACCCGCACCCACAGCGGAGTGCCGACGTAGGCCGTCACCGCGCTCCCCGGTAGCAGGGCGAACGGAGTGTCCGGCCGACACACGACCGGGCGCGGCGCCAGGACGGGGCTGACCTGCAACCGCGCCGAGGTCTGCTCCGCCCCGAAGCGGTGCACCTCCAGGCCGGGCGCGTCGAGCGGCAGCGGCGCGGGCAGCTCCACCTGGACGGGCGCGTCCGATCCGTCCGGCAGCCGCCGGACCGCCACCCGCCACTCGTGCGCCCGGCGCTGGACCCACAGGTCGACCTGCCCCAGGTGCCAGCAGGCCGCCTGCCCCAGCTCCAGGGCCACCTCGCCCCACCATGGGTCGCCGTCGTTCACTCCTCCTCCTGCCGCCTGTAGTAGCCTGCTCGCTATCCAGTGTGCCCCGCCCGCCCCAGGTGAAGGCCGCCGTGCCCCTCCACTCCGCGCGCCTCCGTGCCCTCGTGCCGATCGTGGCCCTGTGCGTCGCGACGCTCTGCGCCTGCGGGGACAAGGACCCGGACGACACCGGATCGGGCACCGCCGACGGGGGCACCGACGGCGGCGACACCGACGGCGGCGACACCGACGGCGGCACCGCCGACGGGGGCACCGACGGCGGCGGCACGGACGGCGGCGACACCGACGGCGGCGGCACGGACGGCGGCGGAGCGGACCTGGACGACGACGGCTGGTCCTCGCCCGAGGACTGCGACGACCTCGACCCCGCCGTGCACCCCGACGCCACCGAGATCTGCGACAACGGCAAGGACGACGACTGCGACGGCACGCTCAACGGCTGTGGCCTGGTGGGGACGCTGCCCGTGACCGACGTGCCCGCCAGCATCACGGGCCGCGCGACGCTGGCCCACATGGGCTACTACGCCGCCGGGGGTTTCGACAGCGACGGCGACGGCCTGGGCGAGCTGTGGCTGGCCGAGCACCACAACGACTACCGCGACGGCACGGCGGGCTGGCTCTTCGAGGCGCCCGTCGCCGGCGCGTTGACCGTCGATGACGCCGTCGCCACCTTCGTCAGCGGGGAGGTGGACACCTGGGAGGGCGGCGAGGCGGCCAGCCTGGGGGACGTGGACGGCGACGGGTTGCCGGACCTGCTGGTCGGACGGGGCCTGTCCAGCCTGGCCGGAGAGGAGTCCGGCGCCGCCTTCCTCCTCCACGGCCCCTTCGTCGGCGAGGTGGTGGTCGACGACGGCGTGGTGATCCTGGGCGTGGCCGCCGGCGATCACCTCGCCGAGCGCGCGCTGGCGGCCGCCGGTGACTTCGACGGCGACGGCAGGCCCGACCTGGTCCTGGGCGCGGCCTACCACGACGGCCCGGGCACCTTGAACGGCGGCGCGGCCTGGATCGTGCCCGCCGACACGGCCGGCGGCGCGGTGGACGCGGTCTGCAGCCTGGCCATGACGGGCCCCGAGGTGTCCTCGAACGCCGGCGGGGACGTGGCCGGCGTCGGGGACGTCGACGGGGACGGCCTGCACGACGTGCTCGTGGGCGGCAGCGGCTACGCCGGCGGCGACGGCGCCGCCTGGCTCGTGGCCGGCGGCCGCGGCGGTGACCTGTCGCTCTTGGACGCCGACCTCGTCGTCACCAGCCCGGCCGGCGACCAGGCGGCGGCGGGCACCTCCGTCGCCGGCCTGGGAGACATCGACGGAGACGGCCTGCACGACGTGGCCATCGGCCTCCCGGGCTGGGACGGCCTGCGCTTCAACGCTGGCGCCGCCTGGATCTTCGTGGGCCTCGGCCCGGGGGTGCGGACCGAGGCCGACGCCTGGGCCATCTACGCCGGCGACGACGACATCGACGTCGCCGGCGGCCAGGTCGCGGGCCTGGGGGACACCGACGGCGACGGCCAGCCCGAGCTGGGCGTGGGCGCCACCGAGGCGAACTCCGGCACCGGCGCCGCCTGGCGCGTCGTCCCCGCGCCCGGCAGCCACGCGTTGGCGGACGCGGCGCTGGTGGTCCTGGGCGCGGCGGGCGGGGACGACTTCGGCGCGACCGTGACCGGCGCCGGCGACCTGGACGGCGACGGGCTGGCCGACGTCGCCGTCGGGGCCTTCCGCCACAGCAGCGCGGCGGGCACCCAGGCGGGCACCACCTGGATCCTGCCCGGCCAGGGCTGGTGAGCCCGCCGCCGCTGGACGCCGACGGCTTCCTGCGGCACACTACCTGCAAGCCGACCCGCACCCCATCGTGGAGCACCTGCCATGGCGACCTGGACCACCCTGCTGCTGACTGCCCTGCTGGCCTGCGGCGACAAGGACGGCGGCGACGACACCGGCCCCGGCGACGGCGGCGCCGACGGCGGCGCGGATGGCGGCACCGACGGCGGTGGCGGCGACGGCGGCACCCAGGTCGTCGACCAGGACAGCGACGGCTACCCGCGGGGCAACGACTGCGACGACGACAACCCCGACGTCCACCCCGGCGCCGACGAGGTCTGCAACGACATCGACGACGACTGCGACGGCGTCACCGACCAGGACGCCCTCGACCGGATCACGCTCTACGCCGACGCCGACGAGGACGGCTACGGCAACCCGCTGAGCACCCTGACGGCCTGCCCCGGCGACCTGCCCCCCGGCTACGTCACCGACAACCAGGACTGTCGGGACTCCGACCCCGCGGTCAACCCCACGGGTGACGAGGTCTGCGACGACGCGAACCTGGACGAGGACTGCGACGGGCTGCGGGAGGACGACGACGACTCGACCGATCGCCTGACCATGACGACCTTCTTCGCCGACAACGATCAGGACGGCTTCGGCGACCCCTCCACCCTGGTCCAGGGCTGTGACGCCGGTGGGACGCGCTCGCTCAACGAGCTCGACTGCGACGACACCGACGACAGCGTCGGCCCCGACTCCTCCTGCGCGCCCTTCGACGGCGTGTGGACCGGCGCCGTCGACTTCGAGGTGAGCGCCGTCTACGGCTACTCCGGCGACTGCACCGACACCGGCAGCGTGCTCATCTCCGACCAGAGCAGCACCCAGGTCAGCGGCACCGTCGTCTGCAACTGGTACGGCAGCGGCTACACCTACATGCCGGTCAACGTCACCCTGGTCGGCAGCATCGACTACCCGTGGGGCGTGTCCGGCTACTTCACCGACCAGAACGACTGGTTCTACGTCGACGACTGGCAGACCGAGTTCACCGGGGAGTTCTCCGAGGACGGCAGCACCCTGGTGCTCGAGCTGGCGGCCGCGCGCGACGACCTGTTCGGCAGCTACGACGTCTCCCTCGAAGGGACCTGGACGCTCGAGCCCTGAAACCCGGGGCTCGACCCCGCAGGCCCCGCACCCATGGCCGCGCTCGACCTGCACGGCACCGTCGTGACCGCGGCCCTCGGGCCGACCAACACGGGCAAGACCCACAGCGCCATCCAGCGCATGCTGGGCCACCGCACCGGCATGATCGGCCTGCCGCTGCGCCTGCTGGCGCGCGAGGTCTACGACCGGGTCGTCGCCCAGCGCGGCCCGGAGGTCGTGGCCCTGGTCACGGGCGAGGAGCGGATCGAGCCGCCCGGCGCCCGCTACTGGGTCTGCACCGTCGAGGCCATGCCGGTCGAGAAGCCCGTCGCCTTCGTCGCCGTCGACGAGGTGCAGCTCTGCGCCCACCCCGCGCGGGGCCACGTCTTCACCGACCGGCTGCTGCACGCCCGGGGCACGGTCGAGACCATGCTGCTGGGCGCCGACACCATGGCGCGGGCCATCCAGGACCTGCTGCCGCTGGCCGAGGTGGTGGCCCGCCCGCGCCTGTCCACCCTGCGCCACAAGGGCCCGCACCGGCTGACCAGCCTGCCGCCGCGCTCCGCGGTCGTCGCCTTCAGCGCCAACCGCGTGTACGAGCTGGCCGAGCGCCTCCGGCGGCGCCACGGCGGCACCGCGGTCGTGCTCGGCGCGCTCTCCCCGCGCACGCGCAACGCCCAGGTCGCCCTGTACCAGAGCGGCGAGGTGCCCTACCTGGTCGCCACCGACGCCATCGGCATGGGGCTCAACCTGGACGTCGACCACGTCGCCTTCAGCGCCCTCACCAAGTTCGACGGCCGGGTCGTCCGCGAGCTGCACGCCGACGAGCTGGCCCAGATCGCCGGCCGCGCCGGCCGCTACAAGCGCGACGGCACCTTCGGCACCCTCGACGAGACCGGCGCGCTGCCCGCCGACGTGATCGAGGCCATCGAGCAGCACCGCTTCCCGCCCGTCCGGCGGCTGTGGTGGCGCAACGACGACCTGGACCTGCGCTCCCCCGAGCACCTGCTGGCCAGCCTGGAGCGCCCGCCGCCGGCGCGGATCTTCCAGCGCACGGCCGACGCGCTCGACCACCAGGCGCTCGCCGCCCTGATCCGCCGCCCGCACGTACGCGACAAGGTCCGCGGGCCCCAGGCCACCGCCCTGCTGTGGCAGGTCTGCCAGGTCCCCGACTACCGCAACGACCTGACCGAGGCCCACGTCGAGCTGCTGGACCGCCTGCACGGCTGGCTGTCCGGCCCCCTGGCCCGGGTCCCTCCGGACGAGATCCACCGGGCCGTGCGCCGGCTGGACCGGGTCGACGGCGACATCGAGACCCTGATGGCGCGGCTGGCCTGGATCCGCACCTGGACCTTCATCAGCCACCGCGAGGGCTGGGTCGACGACGCCGCGGGCTGGCGCGCCCGCACCCGCGCGGTCGAGGACCGGCTCTCCGACGCGCTGCACGAGAAGCTCACCCAGCGCTTCGTCGACCGCCGCACCCGGATGGAGGGGGGCCCCGTGGCCCTCGGTCCCGCCCGTCCGCCCACGCTGGAGGCCGACGGCACCGTCCAGGTCCTGGGCACCGTCGTCGGCCAGGTGCGGGGCCTCTCCTTCGTGCCCGACCCGCGCGGCCTGCCCGCCGAGGAGCCCGACTTCGAGCGCGCCCTGCGCCGGCTGCTCGCCGGCCCGATCGCCGCCCGCCTGGACGAGCTGCTCGCCGCCGAGGACCCGGCCTTCACCGTCACCGCCGACGGGACCCTGCGCTGGGAGGAGATCCACCTGGGCCAGCTCCAGCCCGGCCGGGAGGTCCTGGATCCGCGGATCCGGACGCTGCGCCTGGACCTGCTGGACGACGAGCAGCGCGCCCGGGTCCAGGCGCGTCTCCTGGCCTGGCGCCAGGCCCTGGTCCAGGCCGTGCGCGCCCCTCTCTCCCGCCCGCCGGCCGCGGCGCTGGGGCGCCCCGGCCGGGGCCTGCTCTTCCAGATCCTGGAGGGCCTGGGCAGCGCGCCCATGGAGCGCCTGGCCCCGCTGTGGGCCGAGGTCGGGGAGGCCGACCGGCGAAACCTGGCCCGCCTGGGCCTGCGCCTGGGCCGGCACCACGCCTACGCCGTCGACCTGCTGCTGCCGCCCGCCGTGCGCGCCCGCGCCACCCTGTGGGCCGTCTTCCACGGCCGACCCGTGCCCGCGGAGGTGCCGACCGGCGCCTCGGCCCCGCGCCCGCCGGGGCTGTCCTCCGCGCAGGCCCTGGCCATGGGCTACGCCCTGCTCGGCCCGCGCCTGGTGCGCCACGACATGCTCGAGCGGGTGGACGCCTGGGCGCGTCAACAGGCCCGCGCCGGCCCCTTCGCGCTGGAGGGCCCGGCGCTGGACTGGCTGGGCTGCCCGAAGGCCGAGGCCCCCGACCTGTTCCGCGCGCTGGGCTACCGGCCCGTCGATCCCGAGGGCCGCCGGTGGGCCCCGGCCGGCCGGCGCCACCGCCCCGCGCCCACGGGATAGCGACCCTCCCCGCCCTCCCTCGCCGCACCTCGCCGGAGCCGCCGATGCCCCCCGCCCCGCACCACCCGGGCGACCGCTACCTCTCCTTCCCCGAGATCCAGGCGTGGTGCCAGGACCTCGCCGCCGCCCGGCCCGACCGGGTGACCCTGGAGACCGTCGGCCACAGCCGGCAGGGCCGCCCCCTGCTGCTCCTGACCCTGGCCCTGCCGGGCGCCGCCCCGGTCGCCGACCGCCCCGCCTTCTGGCTGGACGGCGGCACCCACGCCTCGGAGTGGACGGGCGTCATGGCGGCGCTCTACAGCCTGTCGCGCTGGGTGCGGGGCCTGGACGAAGGGGACCCCGAGCTGGTGGACTGGTTCACCCACCACGCCGCCCACGTCCTGCCCTGCATGAGCCCCGACGGCTACCAGGCCCTCGTCGAGGGCGCGCCCTTCCTGCGCAGCAGCCTCCGCCCGCCGCGAGAGGACCAGCTCCGGGTCGGCCTGGAGCCATGTGACATGGACGGAGACGGCCAGGTGCGGTGGATGCGCTGGCGTCACCCCGCGGGCCCCTACGTCCAGGACGAGGAGATCCCGCTCATGCTGCGCCGGCGGCGCCTGGACGACGACCCCAGCGCCGCCTTCTTCGCCTGCGCCGAGGGCCGCTTCCTGGAGTGGGACGGCCACGCATGGGTCGCCGCACCGCTGCGACACGGCCTGGACCTGAACCGCAACTTCCCCGGCCACTGGCAGCCCTTCCAGATGTTCGGCATGGACGGTGGCACCGCCCCGCTGTCCGAGCCCGAGAGCCGCGCCGCCTCCGACGCCGTCGCCGCCCGCCCGCGCATCGGCGCCGCGCTCACCAACCACACCTACACCGGCGCCCTGCTCACCCAGCCCTACCGGGACCCCTCGCCTCTGTCCACGGCAGACGTCGACCTGATGGAGGGCATGGCCCGCGACGCGGTCCGCGACACCGGCTACCGCGTCATCCGTGTCCACCCCGACTTCGTCTACGATCCCAAGCAGCCCATCGTCGGCGTGTGGGCCGACACCCTCTCCACCGTCTTCGGCCTGCCCGGCTACACCCTGGAGCTGTGGGATCCCTTCGCCTTCGCCGGCGTCGACAACCCGCGCCCCGCCGAGTTCTTCCGCCTGCCCGACGAGGCGCTGGTCCGCGGCCTGCTCCGCCGCTTCACCGCCGAGCTGGACGGCGCCGCCCCCGCCAGCCCCTGGCGTCCCTACGACCACCCGCAGCTCGGACCCGTCGAGCTGGGCGGCATCGACTACCTGCGCACCGTGCGCAACCCGCCCCTGTCCCTGCTCCCCGCCGAGTGCCAGCGCGGCTTCGCCGTCGCCGACCGCCTGCGCCGCGCCCTGCCGCGCCTGGACGTGACCGTCCAGGTCCAGCCGCTGGGAGGGGATCTGTCCGCGCTGACCGTCCAGGTCGAGAACCGGGGCCACCTGCCCACCAGCGCCCTGCCCTTCGCCGAGGCCCGGGGCCTGGCCGCGCCCGTGCACCTGCGGCTGCAGCCCGGCCCGGGGGTGGAGCCGGTCAGCGGCGCGCCGGCCGTCGAGCTGGGTCACCTGGACGGCTGGGGCAGCATGCGCGTCGCCGCCTCGCGACACGCCGTCTACCCGGGCCTGCCCCACCGCGGGCACCGCGGGCTCGCCCGCTGGGTCCTGCGGGGGGCGGGGACCGTCCAGGTGCGCTGGGAGGGCGGGCGCGCCGGGCGAGGCCAGCTCGAGGTCGCGCTGCCCTGATGCACGTCGTGTTCGCCTCGGTCGGCTACGGCGAGCTGCTCGGAGTCGAGCTCCTCTCCGCCCTGCTGCGCCGCGCGGGCCATCGCACCAGCCTGGCATACGACCCGGCCCTCTTCGACGACCGCTTCGCGCTGCACCTGCCGCGCCTCGCGCGCGCCTTCGACCGGCTCGATCGCGTCGTGGACCAGGTCCTCGACCTGCGGCCCGACCTGCTGGCCCTCTCGGCCATGACCCCCACCTACGGCTGGGCCCGGGGCCTCGCCACCCGCGTCCGCGCCCGTCGGCACATCCCCACCGTGATCGGCGGCACCCACGCCTCGGCCGTCCCTGCCCACGTCCTCTCCGACCCGGCCTTCGACTGGGCCTGCCAGGGCGAAGGCGAGGGCGCGCTGCTCGCGCTGGTCGAGGACCTGGCACGGGGCGGCGGGGGAGAGGGCATCGCCAACCTCTGGCGCAGGAGCGAGGGGGGGCCGGTTCCCCCGCCGTGCCAGGCCCCCTTCGTCGCCGATCTCGACGCCCTGCCCTTCCCCGACAAGAGCCTGTACGGACCGCACCTGCCCCGACGCGGCATGTACGGGATCATGACCTCGCGCGGCTGCCCCTACGCCTGCACCTTCTGCTTCAACAGCCAGTTCCGGGACACCAGCGCCGACGGCGCCCGCGGCTACCTGCGCCGCCGCTCCGTCGACGGCGTGCTGGCCGAGCTCTGCCACGCGGCCGTCCACCACCCCTTCCGGTACGTGGAGTTCCACGACGACATCTTCACCACCGACCGCCGCTGGCTGCGCGACTTCGCGCAGCGCTACCGCGAGCAGGTCGGCGCGCCCTTCGGCTGCTCCAGCCACGCCCGCTTCCTGGACGACGAGCGGGTCGCGCTGCTCCAGCAGGCTGGCTGCGTGCGGGTCAAGCTGGGCGTACAGTCCCTGGACGCCCCCGAGTACAGACGGACGGTCCTGAAGCGCACCGACACCGAGCTCCAGATCGCGCAGGCCATCGACACCTGCCGTCGACGCGGCCTGCGCATCGAGGTCGACCAGATCGTCGGCCTGCCCGGCGAGGCCCCCCAGGCCCGCCAGCGCGCACTGGACTTCTACCGCGCCCACCCACCCGACCGGATCGGCGCCTACCGCTACACGTGGTTTCCCGGCACCGAGCTGACCGAGCGCGCCCTGCACACGGGCCAGCTCCGGCAGGCCACCTGGCGCCGCATCCTGGACGGCGACACCAGCGGCTACTTCCAGGCCGATCCGCGCAGCCCGGCCTCGGCGCGGGACCAGGCGCTGGACCACGGCTACGCGGCCGCCCTGGACCTGCTGCCCAAGACCCCGACCGCCCTGCGGGCCCGGCTCTCGCCGGAGGCGCTGGCCCGGCACCCTGCACTGGCCGCCGCTGCGCGGTGGATCATGGGCGCCGGGATGCTGGTCGACGTGGTCGGTGGGGGAGGACAGGACGCGCTCGCCTACGTCCGCTGGTATGGCAAGCAGCTGGGAATCCCCGACCCCAGCGGCTGGTAGCGCGACTCCGCCCGCCTGGGGCGACACCGACGGCGACGGGACCGACGACGGGACCGAGGTCTACCGGGGCGCGGACTGCGGGGACCCGACCGTCGGGGGCTGAGCGCCCGGCGGCCGGCTCCCCTCACCCCGTCGGAGGCAGGCTGGCGCGGGCCAGCACCCACTGTGCGGGCCGCTCGTAGCCCGCGGGGGGCGGCGCCAGGCGGCCGCGCAGCTCGACCTCGAAGCCTTCCCGCTCGCCCGCTGGCAGGAGCGCTGCCCGCGCGACCTGCACGGCGCGGGCGCGAAAGACCTGGGCGCCCCGCCGCCGCTCGTAGGTCTGGACATGCAGCAGCAGGCGGGGCTCGGCCGCGCACAGGCCGCGGTCCAGCAGGGTCGGCACCCACAGCCGCAGGGCGCCGTCCTCCTCCACGTGGCCCTCGACCGTCCAGGCCAGGCGCGCGGCCTCCCGCTCCCGACCGCCCGCGGACAGCATGGCCAGCAGCAGCGGGGAGGGGTCGAGCCGGGCGTGGCGCAGCAGCTCGATCACCAGGCCGACCGTGACCGGGCCCGCCCGGCCCAGGGCCCGGCGCTGCGCCGCCGTGGCGTCCCGGGCGAGGTGGTGGTCCAGGGCCTGCCGCAGCGCGGGGCCGTGCCGCCCCGCGAGGACCCGGGGCCCCAGGCTGCGGGCGGCCTCCTGCGCGACGGCCTCGGCGCGGACGCGGCTGCCGAAGCGCTGGAACCACCAGCGCGGCACCAGCTCCTCGACCAGCAGGGCCGCGGCGGGCGCGGACAGGGCCGGGTCGTCGGCCAGCAGGCCCGCCAGCACGGCGGGGACGACGGCGCTGGCCCGCCCGGCGCGGGTGCGGGCGCCGCGCACCAGGGCCTCGACCACCCGGTCCAGGCGGGCGTCCTCGGCCCGCAGCACGCCGAGCACGCCGGCGGCGAGCAGCAGCACCTCGCGCCAGGGGGCCAGGAAGGCGCGCGTGGGGTCGGCCACCCGCTGCTCCAGCCCCTCGCCCCGCGCCAGCTCCCAGGCCGCCAGGTACTCGGCCAGCGTCATGTGCAGGAAGGCCCAGGTGCCCGGCCCCTGCTCGACCAGCAGGCCCAGCTCGTCGCGGAACAGCCCGAGCGCCTGGTCGACGTCGCCCAGGACGGGCGCACCGCCCGCCCGCGCCGACCGCTGGAGCGAGGCGCGCAGCAGGTCCTCGGGGATGGCGCCGGCCTGGCCGCGCGCGATGACCTCGAGTGCCAGGGGGCCCAGCAGGCGCACGGCGTCGGACAGGCGCACGGGCGGGGCGCGGCCCTGGTCCTGCAGGGCGCGGTGGCGGTTCCAGCGCTCGACCAGGATCCGCGTGAGGTGATCGTACAGCTCGACGCGGTGGTCGGGCAGGCGCTGCCCGGCGCCGTGCACGGTGGCCATCACGGTGAGCAGCAGGGGGCTGCGCGCCAGGGCGGCCAGCGGCGGGCTGGCGAGGATCTGCTCGGCCAGGGCCCGCCCCTCGGCGCGCCCCTGCTCGACGGCGCCGGTCCGCCGGGCGGCGGCGAGGCCGCACCAGCGCTCCAGGAAGGCGCGGACCTGGCCGTCGTCCAGCGGCTGGAGCGTCAGCGCCGGCCAGGGAAGCGGGGCCTGGTCGTAGCCGGTGACCCGGCTGGTGAGCACGAAGGCGCAGGTCGGGAACCGCCGCTGCAGGGCGACGACCTGCGCGACCAGTCGCTGGCGCGTGGACAGGTCGCCGCCTTCGTCCAGCCCGTCGAGCAGGAAGCAGACCCGGCCCTGCTCGGCGAGGGGCTGCAGCAGGTGTCCGACCTGCAGGCCGCGCGCGAGGAGCTGGTCGCGCAGGTGCTCGAACAGGTCCGCCCGCGGCGACAGGCGGGCGTAGGTGGACAGGCTGGACAGCACGGGCAGCTCCCCGGCCGGGCCGAGCAGCGCCGCGCGCCGGTCGTGGGCCAGGGACAGCCAGCGCAGGAAGAAGGTCTTGCCGGCGCCGGGGTGCCCGAGCAGGACGCGGTGCAGGCCGCCGGGCGGGTCGAGGGGGCCCGCCTCGTGGACGTAGGCGACGCCCTGCCGGGTCACCGTCCGCGCCGCGCGCAGCCCCTCGTAGACGTCGAGCACCTCCCAGCCCGGCTCGTCGGCCTCCCCGCGCGAGAAGCCGCGCAGGTCCAGCCGACCGTAGCGCTCCCGCAGCCAGGCCCACCAGGCGGCCAGGGCCGGCTCCGGATTCACCGGCTGGGGCAGGTAGGGCACGGTGGCGTCGACCTGGAGCACGCTGCACAGATCGCCGGCCAGCGCCGACAGCCGCTGGCGGCCGGCGCCGTCCAGGACCAGGACGATCCGCAGGCCGTGGGCGGTGAGGAGATCTCGGCGACCGTTCAGCGTGGGCAGGTCGGCGTCGGAGGGGGCGCCCGCCAGGACCAGTGTGGGCGTCGCCGGGGCGCCCGCGAGCTGGTCGGGCGCGACGACGGCGGCGCCTTGGAACAGGGCCGCCACCGACCGGGCGATCCCCGCCTCCTGCCCCGGGGAGCAGGTCAGGGCGGCGAAGCCGGGCTCGAGCTGCTCCAGGTCCTGGCGCAGCGCGTCGTCGAGGAGCGCCCCGCCGGGCGCGCGGGCCTCGCTCATCGCTCCTCGTCGCCCAGCAGGGGCCCCAGGCGCTCGACCTCGCCGCGCAGCAGCGGGTGGACGAAGAAGGTAGGGGCGCGCTGCCCGCGGGCGGGGGCGCAGGCGATGACGCGGCCGTCGGCGAACAGGCTGGCGGAGAGATCCTCCCGCGGCAGCATCCCCAGCGCGGCGACGCGGCGCAGCACCCGCCAGTGGCCCTCGTGCAGGCCCTGGGCCAGCTCCTCCCCGCGGTGCTCCAGCGCCGCGTCGACGTGGCCCGGCTCGACCCTCTCTCCCCCGGCGCGGCGGGCCAGCTCGGCGGCGCGGTGGGCCAGGCGCATCACCTCGCGCGGCAGGCCGCCGGACTGCTCGGCCATGCGGTCGAGCAGCGCCGGAGCGCAGTGTCCCGGCAGGGGCATGTCCGCGGCGTCGAAGCGGCGGAGCAGCAGGGCGCGCAGGTCGCTGACACCGTCGGGCCCGAAGCCCCAGACCACCGAGGTCCGCCAGCCCACGCTCTCCGCGGCGTGCGTCTCGGTCAGCGTGCTGGGCGGCGCGGCGTAGACCGAGGCCCAGGGCGCGTCCGAGAGCAGGCGCGTCTCCTCGAAGATCTGGCGGAAGCGGTCGCCGGACTGACCGTTCATCTTCTCCAGGCCGTCGACCAGGACACACAGGGGGCGGCCACCGTCCACGGCGCGGGCGGCGCGGGCGACGGCGTCGACGGCGAGCAGCATGCGATGCCCGGCGGGCGAGGTCTCGGCCGTCACGCCGGGGCGGTCGGCGAACAGGCGGATGCCGCGGCCGACGGCGCCCATCAGGCTGCCCAGGCCAGGCGCCACGCCGGTGGCCAGGCCCAGCGCGTCCGCGGCGGCGCCGGCACCGGCGGCGAAGGTGGACAGACCCTCCAGCGCCTCGGCCAGGCTGCCCAGGCTGTCGACCTCCCGCTCTCCACCGGCGTAGGCCGTCGCAAGCTCGCCGAAGAGCTGATCCGCCCGGTCGGCGTCGGCGGAGCGCACCCCGCGCAGCAGGGCGACGCCGGACAGGTAGAGCAGGTCGATGGCCGTGACCGAGGCGGCGCCGACCCCGGAGCGGTCCAGGTCGACCCCGATGACCTGGTGCGTCGCGCGGAGCTGCCGGCCGATCTCGCGCAGCTCGCTGCTCTTGCCGCCGCCCCGCGCGCCGACGAGCAGGATCTTGGGCGTGGCCCCCGGGTCGGAGGCGATCTCCTGCCAGACGTCCTCGGCGCAGCCCCGCGGCGGTTGCACGTACTGGGTGGCGGTGGCCGGCTGGTCGGCGTCCAGCAGCCGCTTGAGCTCGCGCCAGCGCTCGGGGAAGGGGACGGCCATGCGGCGGGGTAACGCGAGGCTCCCGCGGCCGTCAGGCCCGGCGGCGCACCCACAGCGCGTCGCCGCGGCGACCGACGTCGTAGGCGGTCAGCGGCTCGGTGGCGGGACCCTGGAGCACCGTGCCGTCGGCGGCGAAGCGCGACTGGTGGCAGGGGCAGAGCACCTCGCCGGCGGCGGCGTCCCACAGCACCTCGCAGGCGCCATGGGTGCAGACCCGCCAGGTGGCGATCCAGCAGTCCTGGGCCGTGCGGGCGACCAGCAGGTGCAGGAAGGCCTCGTCGACGTCGACGGCGGCCTGCCCGCCGACCTGGGAGAGCGCGGGGTACGCCGCGAGCGGGATCTCGACCCAGCCCTCGGCGGTGGTGCCGGGGACCACGGGATCGCAGGGGGGGCCCGTGTCGAACGAGGCGGTGTCGGGCGAGGCGGTGTCGGGCGAGGCGGTGTTGGGCGAGGCGGTGTCGGGGCTGGAGGGCGAGCGGGCGGCGGGCCGGCAGC